>JAQUSR010000115.1 GCA_028710155.1 Bacteroidales bacterium
GATACCTCTTTCGAGTGGCTCAACAAATTTTGTCCGTATGAAGAACGATATTTCATTTTTCCAACCAAACGCACCAATTCTACGCTCAATCCATGAACGCCCAAATCGACAGCCGTTTGCTTTCCTATTTCCATAATTTCTTGTTCTACTTGTTTTTGCGTTTTAGCAACCACCTCTTCAATACGAGCGGGATGAATACGTCCATCAGCCACCAATTTATGCAGCGACAAGCGAGCTACTTCACGACGAATCGGGTCAAACGAAGATAAAATAATGGCATCAGGCGTGTCGTCAATAATGATTTCTACACCGGTCAGCGATTCCAAAGCACGAATATTTCGACCTTCGCGACCGATGATGCGACCTTTCACCTCATCATTTTCAATATTAAATACGCTGACAGTGTTTTCAA
This sequence comes from Bacteroidales bacterium, assembly GCA_028710155.1. Taxonomy (GTDB): domain Bacteria; phylum Bacteroidota; class Bacteroidia; order Bacteroidales; family WRLA01; genus WRLA01. Next base: position 413 of record JAQUSR010000115.1, read on the forward strand.
TGGCATTTTCTGAAGCAGTGCGTTGCATCGTTTCAATAACAATTTTTTTGGCAGAATTGGCCGCTGTTAGTTTAGCTTCTTCCATGATGTCTTTCACGTAAGTTAAAGCTTCCGATTTTGCCTCTTCACGCATCGATTCCACTAATTGTTCACGAGCTTCTTCAGAAGTTAATCCCGAGATCTCTTCCAATTGTTTCCGCTGAATAGACTCCGCTTTGGCAAGTTCGGCTGTACGTTTGGCAATACCGTCCATTTGCGTTTTCAAATTGGCTTTTTGTTCAGTCAATTCGTTGGTCTTTTGAGCTAATTCTTGATACTTAAGATTTAATGTGGATTCTTTTTGACGAAGTCGATTTTCTTCACTAAAGATTTTTTTGTTTTTTTCGTTGACGACTCGTTCATGTTCAGTTTTCATTTGTAAAAACTGTTCTTTCGTCTGCAACTCTTTCTCTTTGCGGATGATCTCAGCATTTTCTTCCGCTTTTTTTAAAATTTTCTCGGCTTTGCCGTAAGCTACTTTGTTCATTAATAAATGAGCGACAAAATAGCCAATAACTAAACCTGCTATTGAGCAGGCAATTGCAATAATAGTTGGTGTCATAAAAAAGGTTCCTCCTTTTGCTGACTTATCTGAAAACTTCTGAGGGAAAAACACCCGCGGCATTACTCGGAGTGTGCGTAAACTCCTATAACAGGTTTAGAGTGCATCGCATAACTCTGATTTCCACTGTTCTTTCGATTCCCTTTCGGGTGCGGCCTGTCATCTTATACGTAAGCGGTCTCTGTTTGATTTTTTTTAATGTTGAGTTTACCAACTGCTTTAACAACCGCGGGTTTATCTTTATGTATCTTGCTGTGAAAGTTGAAAATATCAACCGTTTTATTAATTTTTAAACGCTTTATTCTCAAATATTTTCACAATTCTATTTCATTCAGTGATGATTCAATTTCTAACAAACGTTGAACAACTTCTTTTTCTTGTTCTTCGTCAACTTCTGTATTATTTTTTAAGGCTTCGTAAGTATATTGCAATGCTACCATCGCCAACAAATCTTGTCGATCCTTAAATGCATAAGAATCAGAATATGTTTTCAACTGTTTATTTATCAATCTTGTAGCCTCATGAAAAAAAGGCTCCTGCTCTGATGATACCGTCAAACGATACGGTCTGTCGGCAATTTGTAGCTGTATAGTTACTTGTCCCATTTTACAATCTCCATCACTGATTTAGAAGCGAGATACATTTATCTATATCCTTCAACATATTGTCAATTTTCTTTTTTACCTCTTCGCTCTCTTTATCAGCTTTTTTTACATTATTAAGATTTATATTATATTGATTGATCTCTTCTTGATATTTTTTTTCTTTTTCTTTATATTGTTGAATATCTTGTTCTTGTTGTTTTTCTTTTTCCTTTTGTTTTTCCGTTTCCGATTGCAATTTCACCATTTCCGATTGATAACCAATGGCTTCATCTTGATATTGTTGCTTCAACGCAACTTCTTGTTCTATTTTTTCTTGTAAAGCGTTGATAATATCTCGATTTTGTTGCAGCATCGCCTGCATCTGTTGAAGCTCGGATTGATTTCTTTCGATTTCTTCCCGATATTGCCCCATCTCCTTTTGATAATTCTCTATCATTTCCTGTTGCTCCAATCCTTCAAAGCCTTGCTGTTCCATCTGCTTTTTCAATGTTGCTAAATGCTCTTGCAACTGTTGTTTTTCTCGCTGACTTTCTTCCAAAACATTTTGCAACTGTGCCATTTGAGATTGATATTTCACCATCTCCTCTTGATGCAATAGTTCATCAAAACCTAATTTTTCCAACTGCTCATTCAACTGAACAATATTCGCTTGCAATTGTTGCAACGTCTCTTCCAATTGAAGATGTGCTGCTTTGTTTTTCTCTGTTTCTTCTTGCATTTGAGAAATCTCTTGTTGATACCGAGCGATCTCTTCTTGCTGTTGTAACTCGTTGAAGCCTTTTTCTTCCAACGTCTCTTTCAGTTCGGTTATCGTAGCTTGTGTTTGGTCACGTTCCGCTTTAGTTTGGTCGAGGTCGTTTTGCAAATTGGCCAGCTGCTCTTGATAACGAGCCACTTCGCTTTGACGTTGTTCGTCTGACACTGAATTTTGTTGCAACTGCTCTTGCATTTGCGAAATCTCTTGTTGATACCGCGTGATTTCTTCCTGCTGTTGCAACTCTTTGAAGCCTTTTTCTTCCAACGCCTCTTTCAGTTCGGTTATGGTAGCTTGTGTTTGGTCACGTTCCGCTTTAGTTTGCTCAAGGTCGTTTTGTAAATTGACTAGTTGTTCTTGATAGCGAGCCACTTCGTTTTGACGTTGTTCGTCTGACACTGTATTTTGTTGCAACTGCTCTTGCATTTGCGAAATCTCTTGTTGATACCGCGTGATCTCTTCCTGCTGTTGCAACTCTTTGAAGCCTTTTTCTTCCAACGCCTCTTTCAGTTCGGTTATGGTAGCTTGTGTTTGGTCACGTTCCGCTTTAGTTTGCTCAAGATCGTTTTGTAAATTGGCTAGTTGTTCTTGATAGCGAGCCACTTCGTTTTGACGTTGTTCGTCTGACACTGTATTTTGTTGCAACTGCTCTTGCATTTGCGAAATCTCTTGTTGATACCGCGTGATTTCTTCCTGCTGTTGCAACTCTTTGAAGCCTTTTTCTTCCAACGCCTCTTTCAGTTCGGCAATTGTGGCTTGATGTTGCGTATCGATCGATTGTAAGCGATTGTTTTCTGATTCTTTCGATTCTAATTGTTGCAATAGCATTTCAACTTGTTGCGATAATTGAGCCTTTTCTTGCTCCAAAGAAACAAATTTGGCTTTAATTTCATTCGCCTTGTGCTCAATACGACTTACAATGTCAATCACTTTTGTTTGCATACAACTCTTTCAAAAAATTCGTGCAAAAATACAAAATACCATGAAACAAAAACACACCAATCGAAAAATGTTTTTTTAATAAAAAAATTAATTAAAAAAAAGCATTTAACAAAGTGATTATCTATCACATAAAAACAAAACATTTTTTCATGACATTATTTTAAGGTATAAAAAATCAACTTTTTTCCATATTTAGATTACTTTTGCAAGGTTGAAACAATCCCAAAAATACGTTGAAAGATAAAAATCAAAAAAGAATATTTTTTAGATGAATAAATTTAACTTTGCAATTTGAAATAAATCCAGTAAAACTAATATATCATGGTATCTTACAAAGAATTAGGACTCGTCAATTCACGAGAAATTTTCAAAAAAGCAATGGAAGGCAAATATGCAATTCCTGCATTCAACTTTAATAATATGGAGCAAATGCAAGCCATTATTCAAGCTTGTGTTGAAGCAAAATCGCCTGTCATTCTGCAGGTTTCGAGTGGTGCTAGAAAATATGCCAACCAAACGTTATTACGTTATATGGCACAAGGTGCTGTTGAATATGCCAAAGAGTTAGGTTGCAACATTCCCATCGTTTTACATTTAGATCACGGTGATAGTTTCGAGTTGTGTCAATCGTGTATTGAAATGGGCTTTTCATCGGTGATGATCGATGGTTCTCATTTGCCCTACGATGAAAACGTTGCCTTGACAAAAAAAGTGGTAGAATATGCGCATCAATACGATGTTACTGTAGAAGGTGAATTAGGGGTTTTGGCAGGCATTGAAGATGCTGTAGTCGCAGAACATCATACCTATACTCGCCCCGAAGAGGTGGAAGATTTTGTCAGAAAAACCAATGTTGATTCATTAGCAATATCTATCGGTACTTCACACGGTGCCAACAAGTTCAAACCCGAACAATGTACTCGCAATGCTGATGGCGTTTTGGTTCCGCCTCCGTTGCGTTTCGACATTTTAAAAGAGGTTGAAAAACGGATTCCGGGTTTTCCCATCGTGTTGCACGGATCTTCATCGGTACCACAAGAAGAGGTTGAAAAAATCAACCGTTACGGTGGTGCTTTGAAGGATGCCATCGGCATTCCCGAAGAGCAACTACGACAAGCAGCCACTTCGGCTGTATGCAAAATCAACATCGACAGCGATGGACGTTTAGCTATGACTGCCGCCGTTCGCGAAGTATTGGCAACAAAACCTGCCGAATTTGATCCCAGAAAATATCTGGGTCCTGCCCGCGATTCCTTGAAACAACTCTATATGCACAAAGTGCGTAACGTGTTGGGAAGTGCCGGTCATGCCGAATAGTAGTCGGGAACTTCTACACAAAAAACAGACTGTTTCTGAGAAATAGTCTGTTTTTTTATGAATGCTTTTGGTCTGACATTCAATTTTTGATTCACAACTAAATCATTTTCAAAAGAATAAAAAAAGCGGCAAATGGAACGTTTGTTCAAATCGTTTCCATTTGCCGCACTTTATTAATAAAGATTCTATTTACAAAATCGGTCCGGCAGCCACCAAGCGTTTTCCTTCGGCGTTGTCGGTGAAGTTTTCAAAGTTTTTGATAAAGCGTCCGGCTAAATCTTTAGCTGCGGTTTCCCATTGTTGGGCGTTAGTCCACAAATTACGTTGGTCGAACAATTGAGAATCCATATTTGGCAAAGCCTTTGGAATCTGTAAGTTAAAAATGGGAATGGTATCGTATTCGGCTTTATCCATCGTTCCGTCTAAGATGTAGTCGATCATCATTCGAGTCGATTTCAAGTCAATGCGTTTGCCGACGCCGTAGCCGCCGCCAACCCATCCGGTATTGACCAAATAGGCTGTAGCGCCGTGAGCTTCCATTTTTTTAATCAACTCTTCTGCATATTTGGTGGGATGGAGTAATAAAAATGCTGCTCCAAAGCACGATGAAAATGTGGGCGAAGGTTCTTTAATGCCACGCTCTGTTCCTGCCACTTTTGCCGTGTAGCCGGTCAGAAAATGATATTTCGTTTGATCGGGTGTCAGTCGCGAAACGGGAGGCAACACGCCGAAAGCATCTGCTGTAAGGAAAATAACTTTTTTGGCATGTCCGGCTTTAGAAACCGGTTTTACGATATTGCGAATATGATAGATAGGGTAAGAAACGCGCGTATTTTCTGTTTTTGATGCATCGTCGAAATCACAACTACCGTCAGCTTTCACGACCACATTTTCCAACAAGGCATCACGTTTGATGGCGTTGAAAATATCGGGTTCTTTTTCGGCGCTGAGGTTGATACATTTGGCATAACAGCCGCCTTCGAAGTTGAAAACGCCGTCGTTGTCCCAGCCATGTTCGTCGTCACCGATGAGGTTGCGTTTTGGATCGGCAGAAAGGGTGGTTTTTCCGGTTCCGGAAAGACCGAAAAAGATGGCAACATCGCCTTTATCGCCTACATTGGCAGAGCAGTGCATGGCAGCAATTCCACGCAATGGCAGAAAGTAGTTCATGATGCTGAAAAATCCTTTTTTGATTTCACCGCCATACCACGTGCCACCCACAACAGCACGCCGAGCTTTGATATTGAATGCGGCATACACTTCGCTGTTCATATTCATTTCTTTCCATTTCGGGTTGGTGGTTTTGCAAGCGTTGAGCATTACAAAATCGGGCTCAAACGATTGTAATTCGGCTTCCGTTGGACGGATGAACATATTTTTGACAAAATGAGCCATCCAAGCCACTTCTGTAACTACTCTGATTTTCAAACGTGTATCTTCGTTAGCACCAGCAAAAGCATCCATCACGTAAAGTTGGCGCCCTGAAAGACGTTCGGCACTATTTTGATAGAGAAAATCCCATTTTTCTTCCGAAAGTGCGTGATTATCACTTCCTTTGCGATTGGGCGCAGCCCACCAGATATTGTTTTTTGATTCTGATTCTTCTACAATGTATTTGTCTTTGGGCGAGCGTCCGGTGAAAATTCCGGTATCGACATTCACGGCATTTAAAGAGGTTACAACGCCTTTGTCATAACCATCCAACGATGGATCGGTTTCGTGTTTAAAAAGTTCTTCGTAAGAAAGGTTGTAAAAAATTTCTTTCGAGTCGCGGATACCGTAATTGGCTAAATCCTTGACCAATTTTTCCTTGTTACTTTGCATAATTGTTCTAATTGATGAATGAATATTTGATTTAAAATATATAAGATGCATAGATTGATCAGTCGGTGATTTTATAAATAAAAAATAATATTCCATTGATTTAACGATCATTTTAAATTTATATCAACGAGGGAGCAAAGGTAAAGAATTATTGAAAAGTAAAAGCTCATATAATAAATAGGTGATTTACGGAAAAAGTTGGTCTTTTTTTGAAATTATTGACAAATCTGCGAACCATCAAACTGAATTACAAAAAACCGGACAATTTAATAAAAATACCGACACGGAAGCGATGGTAGCAGACGCCATACGCTAAGACGTTGATAAAGGCAATGTTGCACGATTGAAAACAGCAAGGCGTGAATGATATTGCCATCGTTAGAACGGCGTTTGACGGAAATGAAGATGATGGAAAGATAAAGAATAAATAGAAGCAAGAGTATCCTACTTCCTGTTTTCCGCACTTTTTTGGGACACCCAAATAAATATTTGATAATCAATAATATATAATTGATTATTTCGTTATTTGGGTGTCCCGAAATATTTTATATGTTTATTAGAAAGAAAAAAAATCG
>JAQUSR010000007.1 GCA_028710155.1 Bacteroidales bacterium
ATTTATCGCAAAGTGACCAACGTTATACCCGTTCCGCCAAATTCGTTCTCTTCGTCTCTGAATTTTTCTACTTCGTGAATTTTGGATAATAACGACCGAATGCGTTGTCGCAAAATGCCGTTGCCTTTGCCGTGCAAAATTTTTAAATCTTTAACACCGACCAAAACGGCTTCGTCTAAATAGCTTTCCACCATCACTAACGCATCTTCGGTACGCTCGCCGCGAAGGTCGATTTGTAAAGAAAATTGCTCTTTACGCTCGTTGATGTCGCTCATGATACCTACCGATTTCACGGTGCGTTTTTTGGGCGTATATCCTGTAACTTTTTCTATCTGTGATAGTTTTACACGTGTTGCCACCGAATCGAACATCAACAGCGCCTCTGCTTTTTTGATTTCTGCAATTTTTCCGATGGCGGTAGTGCCGGCCATGCGTGCATAATCACCCACTTTTACCGGAGAATGGTCAATGGTAATCGGGTCGGTTTTTGGAAGAGGTTGCGCATTTTTTTGTTTCTTTTTCAGCGATTTGTGTGAAGTAATTAATCCGTCTTTCGGTGCAGGATTTTCCAACAACATTTCATCCAAATTTTCCTTCATCACATCCACTTCGTGACGCAACGTTTTCACCTTTTCTTTGTCGGCTTGTGCCTCTTTAATTTCTCGTATCGTATTTTCAATCAATTTATTGGCATTAGAAAGAATCTGTTTTGCCTGATCGTGTGCCGAAGAAAGAATATTTTTTCGAGAAGTTTCTACCTCTGTTGCCAATTTTTGATACTTGGCAATTACCTCTGCTAAAAATGAATCGGCAATAGCCACTTTTGTTTGTTCTTTTTTGAGATTTTCTTTTTCTATTTCAAGTTGTTGCAACTGTTGGTCGAAACTTGCTTGCTCTTCGCCACAAAGGTTCATGGCGTTTTTCAAAATTTCGTTCGGAAAACCGATTTTGGTGGCAATTTCAAAAGCAAAACTGCTGCCCGGTTTCCCGATATGCAAACGGAATAATGGTTTCAACGCTTTGATGTCAAACAACATAGCCCCATTTACAACGCCTTCGTTTTTATCGGCAAAAAGTTTCAAGTTGGCATAATGGGTGGTAACTACACCAAAACTTTTTTTGTGATTCATCTCATCCAAAACAGCCTCGGCAATGGCTCCACCCAATGTGGGTTCTGTTCCGGTACCAAATTCATCAATAAGAAAAAGCGTTCGACTGTTGCCATGTTCCACAAAATGCTTCATATTCAGCAAGTGCGAACTGTAAGTACTTAAATCATTCTCCAACGATTGTTCGTCTCCAATGTCTATAAAAAGATGATGAAACATTCCCGCTTGGCTGTTTTCTTTCATCGGAACTAACAAACCGCACTGTAACATATATTGTAATAAACCAATGGTTTTCAAGCAGATGGATTTTCCTCCGGCGTTGGGCCCCGAAATCACTAAAATTCTATGATCGGCATCGAGCGACAACGTTAAAGGCACAATAGGTTTGGTCTGTTTGCGAAGGGTAAGATAGAGCAACGGGTGCATGGCATCCATCCAATCGATCACAACGCGATTTTGAAAATTTGGTAAAATAGCACCGATTTCAAGGGCAAACGAAGCTTTGGCACGAATGAAATCCAACAAACCTAAATAACGATATGCGTTGATAATTTCATCTAAATCAGGGCGTAATAAATCAGTAAAAGCAGTCAAGATACGAATGATTTCACGCCGCTCGGCATTCAGTAGGTCGCGAATTTCGTTATTCATCTCAAAAGCAGCAGCGGGTTCAATGTAAGTAGTTTGTCCAGACGACGACTCATCGTGAATAAACCCCGGAACATTGCGTTTATAGGCAGAAATCACCGGAATCACCAAACGACCGTTACGAACTGTAATTTCAACATCATCAGCCGTATAGCCGCTCGATTTGGCTTTAATTAACGCCTGCTTCACCTTACCGAAAACCGATGCTTCGATGGCAGCACGTTCTTTACGAATGTTGTGCAACTTTTCCGATGCGGAATCGCGAATTTCGCCTTTGTCATCAACGATGCTTTCAATATTTTTGAGAATCAATGGATTGACAATAATATTATCGGACAAAATTTTCAATTCGGGAAATCGATTCGCTTCGCTCTTTTGAAAAAATTCGCTGACTGCCAACAACGTTGATAAAGAGGCTTTTAAATCTAACAACGACTCTTGTTCGATAAAAGTTCCGGCAATGCGCAACGGCATCAGCTCGGTTCGCATATCGATATAATCTTGAGCCGGAAAAGGCTCATCGCCGGCAAGTATAGCACGAAATTCTTCGGTTTGTTGCAATAATTTTTGAACGGTATCAAATTGTGTGGAAAAGGAAATTTTATCCACATAATAAGTGCCCATCTCACTGATACAATGCTGTTTTAATAATTTACGAATTGCCGTAAAATCAATTTTTTCTTCAAAATTTTGCGGATAAATCACCATCTTATTTTTTCAAAATCGGGGTCGCAAAGGTAGTTTGATTTTTGAACAAATTTTGAGATTCAATCAATAAAAATCGTTACTTTGCACCTTCAAAAAAAGCAAAGCATGGATCTCTCTGTTGTTATTGTAAACTATAACGTTAAGTTCTTTTTGGAACAATGTCTGCAATCGGTTCAGACGGCTGCTTCCGGATTGAAAGTGGAGGTTTTTGTTGTAGATAATCATTCAACAGACGGGTCGCAGACAATGCTGAAAGAAAAATTTCCGAAAGTTCGGTTAATTGAAAACCTTGATAATGTGGGTTTTTCGCGAGCCAACAATCAAGCCATTCGCATGGCAAAAGGTCGCTATGTGTTGCTGCTCAATCCCGATACCATTGTTCAAGAAGATACTTTTTTAAAATGTATTTCTTTTATGGACAATCATTTAGATGGCGGTGGGTTAGGCGTAAAAATGATTGACGGCGCAGGAAATTTTTTACCCGAATCGAAACGCGGTTTGCCCACGCCGGCGGTAGCGTTTTACAAAATATTTGGACTTTCGGCATTGTTCCCCAAATCGAAAAAATTCGGAAAATATCATCTTCGGTATTTGGACGACCATGAAATTCACGAAGTGGAAGTGTTGGCCGGTGCATTTATGTGGCTCAGAAAAGAGACATTAGACAAAATCGGATTATTGGACGAAGATTTTTTCATGTATGGCGAGGATATCGATTTGTCGTATCGCGTGGTACTTGGCGGCTACAAAAACTACTATTTTCCCGAAACACGAATCATTCACTACAAAGGCGAAAGCACGAAAAAAAGCAGTGTCAACTACGTTTTTGTGTTTTATCGGGCAATGGTAATTTTTGCCAAAAAGCATTTTCAAAAAAATTGGAAATGGTTTCAATTTTTTATCAACATTGCTATATGGTTGCGGGCTGCGATGGCGATTTTTAGTCGAGCCGTCAATGCCATTTTGATTCAACCGTTTTCAAAAACAGCAAAATCGCACCATCATCAACCTTCTTGCATTGGCATTGTGGGCAATTTTGAAACGTGTCAACAGATAAAAACAGAACTTCTCGCAAAGATTCCGGAAAAATCAAGGTCGAAAATCGGTTTTATTCTTTGTCAAAAATCGGAACACGAATCGGATACGGCTGTTTTTGGAATGCTTTCGGAGCTATCGCAAGTCATTAAAACATGGAAAATGGATGAAGTGATTTTTTGTGCATCTGACATTTCTACCAACGATATCATTCAACAGATGATGGATATAAAAATGGAGCATCCCAACTATAAAATCGTTCCGCCGAAAGCACACTTTATGGTGGGCGGCAATTCGATTGTAGAATTTTGATTTTTCAAAAACTATTAATATGTTGTAAATCATAAAATTAAATTATAAAATGAACCTTCAATTAACCCGTCCGTTGTGTTTTTTTGATTTGGAGACCACCGGACTGAACATCGGTAAAGACCGAATTGTAGAAATTTGTATTTTGAAATTTTTGCCCAATGGCACTAAAGAGGAATTAGTTCAACGGTTTAATCCGGAAATTCCCGTTTCGGAAGAGGCTTTTTCTGTTCACGGAATCAGTAACGAAATGCTAAAAAACGAACCTTTGTTTAAAGATAAAGCATTGGAAATCTTCAGATTTATCGATAATGCCGATTTTGCAGGTTTCAATGTATTGAAATTTGATATTCCGTTGCTCACCGAAGAATTTTTACGGGTTGATGTCGATTTTGATGTTCGCACTCATCATATTATAGACGTACAGAATATTTTTCATCGGATGGAGCCGCGCAATTTGGTAGCTGCTTATCGGTTCTATTGTGACAAAAATATCGAAAACGCCCATTCTGCCCTTGCCGACACAGAAGCAACCGCTGAAGTGTTGTTTGCTCAAATCGAACGCTATAAAACAACGGAAGTAGAAGATAAAGAAGGAAACACATCGATTCCAATCACCAATAAAGTGTCCGATTTAGCCAATTTCTCCTTGTTTCATCCTTTTGTCGATTTGGCGGGGCATTTGGTATATAACGATAAAGGTGAGGAAATTTTCAATTTCGGCAAATACAAAGGTCAAACAGCCGTTTCGGTTTTTCAACGCGAGCCTCAATATTACGATTGGATGATGAAAGCCGATTTTCCGTTATTTACCAAAAAAGTCATTACCGGCATTCGTTTGCGAAGCAAGATGGGCCGATGAAACTATAAAAACAACACGCAATAAATCAATTTATTACCTTTGCATCATCAAAGCGTAAGCGATATTACCATCGTTGGAGCAGCGTTAGGCGGGAAAGTGGTTACGATGAAGATGGTCGCCAATTAAAAAAACATTTTTTTGTGAAGGTCGAATGCCAATTTTTTATGGGCGGTTTTCAAACAGTTTTCGGATTTTTGTGGTTGAAATTGAAAAAAAGGAGAAATAATTTCTCAAAAAGTAGTAAAAATGCAACAAAATGAAAAAAAATTCCATTAATCTAATCACCCTAGGATGTTCCAAAAACACAGTCGATTCGGAGGTATTGCTCAAACAGTTGCACGATTCGGGTTTTGATACTGCTTACGATAGTGAAGATTTTGCCGAAACCGTCATCATCAACACATGCGGTTTTATCAACGATGCTAAACAAGAATCTATTGATATGATTCTGAATGCAGTTGAAGCTAAAAAAGCCGGAAAAATCAAACACGTGATTGTTTTTGGCTGTTTGGCACAACGTTATGCAGAAGCGCTAACTGAAGAGATTCCTGAAGTGGATTTCTGGTTCGGTACCAACGATTTACAAAAAATTGTAACAGCTGCCAAAGGAACTTTCAATCAAAAAACACAATACGATCGCATATTGACTACGCCCTCGCATTATGCTTGGCTGAAAATTGCCGAAGGATGCAGTCGTCGCTGCTCTTATTGTGCCATTCCCGTCATTCGTGGTGAACATATTTCAAAACCGATAGACCTTTTGGTCGATGAAGCCAAAAAGTTGGTGCAAAACGGTGTCAAAGAGTTGTTGGTGATTTCTCAAGACTTGACGTGGTATGGAATCGATTTGTATAAAAAACAGGCACTTACCGAGTTGATTGATCGAATTTCCACAGAAAGCGGTGCCGAATGGATTCGTTTGCACTATACGTTTCCAACCGGTTTTCCACTCGATTTGCTCGATTTGATGAAAGAACGCAGCAACATTTGCAACTATATGGACATTCCGTTGCAACATATTAACGATCGCATTTTGAAGAGTATGCAACGCGGAATCGGCACTCGCGAAACGATGGATTTGGTTGAAAAATTTAAAACCATCATTCCCGATGTAGCGCTTCGCACCGCCTTCATTGTAGGCTATCCCGGCGAAACGGAAAAGGAATTTTTAGAGTTGGTCGATTTTGTGAAAGCAGCTAAGTTTGATCGATTAGGCGTGTTCACCTATTCACCCGAAGAAGATACACCGGCTTTTGCACTCAAAGACAACGTTTCACAAAAAGAGAAACAACGCCGTGCCGATTATTTGATGAAAGTGCAGCAAGAAATTTCGTTGGAACACAATCAAAAGTTGATCAATCAAACATTCAAGATATTGGTTGACAGCGAAGAAGAAGACTATTTTATCGGTCGCAGCGAGTTCGATTCTCCGGAAGTGGACAACGCGGTGATGATTGAAAAATCGGACAAAATCAAAGTTGGAGAATTTTGCAATGTAAAAATTCAAGAAGCCGATTTGTACGATATTTTTGGAAAAGTTCAAGAATAAACCCCTCAAAATGTTTTTTATGAAGCAAAAATTATTACTATTGTTGGTGTGTTTATTGGGCATTCGATTGACGGCTCAAGAAGCGTTTATTGGCGACACAGTTCAAATTGAACATTATAATATCCATTTAGAGGTTAAAAATTTGTCGGAAGGTGTATTGTATGGAACTGCAGAGGCAACCGTCATCAGTAAGTTGCAAAATTTATCGATGGCACCTTTTTATCTGCTCAATATGAACATCGATACGGTGAAGGTCAACGGAATACCGATTTCGGATTGGCAATACGACAACTTGTTGTTACGAGTGCCGCTTTCTCCTTTGTTGAATATTGGCGACGTAACAATTATTTCAATTTCTTATCACGGGCATCCCACCATCGAATCGTATGGATGGGGCGGTTTTCATTTTGGAAGCACATCTGCCTACAACTTGGGCGTGGCATTTGACGCTTTACCGCATTGCTACGGACGCTCATGGTTCCCTTGTGCCGATGATTTTATCACTCGTTCCACCTATCATTTGTCGGTTACAACGGATGCCGATAAAAAAGCCATCTGTGGCGGATTGCTTATTGATTCGACCATCAATTCCGACAATACCATTACTTGGCAATGGAATATGAATCAATTGATTCCGAGCTATTTGGTGTCGGTGGCAGTGGCCAATTACACAGAAGTGGAAATGAACTATGCCGGCATCAACGGCGATGTACCGATGTATTTGCACGTGTCGCCCAATCAAGTGAATGCAGCCCAACAATTATTCGATATTTTGCCCGATGTAATGCAATTGTTTGAACAAAGTTGGGGAGCTTACCCGTTTGATAGAGTCGGTTTTGTATCAACCGGACAAGGAGCTATGGAACATGCCACTAACATTGCTTTTCCCGCACAATGTTTTTCGCCATCTGTAGATAATGAACAACTTTTTGCCCACGAGTTGTCGCACGCATGGTTTGGCGATATGGTAACTTGCTGTAAAGCAGAAGAGATGTGGTGGAACGAAGGCTGGGCAACGTACAACGAAATTTTGTTCATGGAGAGAATTTACGGCGATGAAGCGGCTCAAACCTATTACAAAAACATGAATAAGGTCGTTTTAAACTCGGCTCATAGTCAAGATGGCGGATTTTATCCGTTAAACAATTTGCCTCAAGAGATTACGTATGGAACCAATGCTTATAAAAAAGGAGGAGTTGTCGTGCATACACTTCGTAATTATATGGGCGATGAACTCTTTTTCTCCGCCATGACTGCCTTTTTACAAAGGTATGCTTATCAAGCAGTTTGTACGGAAGATTTGGTGAATTTTTTGACAGAATTTACCGGAATCGATATGAGCCATTGGTTTGATGGTTGGGTGAGGCACGCCGGTGCACCGGGGTTTGAAATCGATTCTGTGATAACAACACAAAACGGGAATCAATATCAATCAACGGTTTATGTAGAACAAAAACGATTTTACGGCGATTTTATTACAGAGGATAACCGTGTTCCCGTTACTTTGCTGAACGAAGATTTATCGCAAGAAACAACGGTTACGGTGGAATTTTCGGGAAAAACCGGATTTTTGTCGGACATCAGCACCAATTTTGATCCGCAATTTGCTTTTATCGACTATCACGATAAAATGTCGGACGGATTGCTGATGGAAACACAAAATATTTCTGCTACGGGCAATATTTCGTTTGGAGGCAATTTTAAATTAGTTGTGGACGAAATCACAGCTTCGTCGACTATCTATAACGAATATTTTCTATTTGAGCCCGATCCGATGAAAAATCCTCTTACCGGTTTAATCTTGTCGAATCGTAACTATTGGAAAATTAGCGGAACGGAAAAAGAGAATTTTGTAGCTAAAGGCATGTTTATCTATAACAAAAGCAATTTAAATTTGGATACGATTTTTTCGAATCCTACTGAAAATGAATTGGTTTTGATGTATAGACCCAATGCGACTTACGATTGGCAAATCATTCCGACTACGCAATATGGCGGCAATACTTCAGGATTTTTGTTGGTAGAAAATGTACAGTGGGGAGAATATTGTTTAGCTGTCAAAACAAGTGAATATAATGCTGTTTGTGAAACGGTTGCGGAAAATACTTTCATTCAGGTTTTTCCGAATCCGACGCATCATTCGTTTCATTTTCAACTTAATAAACCGGTTGATGGGTCTATTTTAATTTATGATGTACATGGAAAACAAGTAGATCAATTTTCGATTCATGCGTTTCAAAATCACTATCAATGGACACCGAAAAACCTACCGGCGGGCGTTTATTTTATGAAAGTAATGGATAAAAATCACCAAATTTTTGACGAACACAAGTTGATTTTTTCAAAGTAAACAATGGTTGAATTTATCACAATCAAATAAGCATCGATCAAGAGCCGATTTGTTGTGTTTTTCTGAAAGGCACCAACTGAAAATAAGAGTGGTTGAAACAGAAGTTTGGCAACAGAATTTTTTAATGCAAAGAATTTATGGAGAAGACCAACGTAATGAGATTGTTATCTCAAAATAATATAGATTTTTTGTCTCATCAATACGAAAGAAGTATCACCGATGGAAAGATGGTGGCGGCTGCTTTAAACGAAGATCCGGAGCGTGTGTTTAAAACGTTGGTTACCATTGCCAACGACGGAACTCATCATATTTTTGTGATTCCGGTGGGCTGTTCGCTCGATTTGAAAAAAGCGGCTGCGGCAGCAAGTGTAAAAAGCATTACAATGATTCCACAAAAGGAGCTGTTGCCGCTTACGGGTTACATTCATGGCGGTTGCTCGCCTATCGGAATGAAAAAATTGTTTCCGACTTATATTGAAGAGAGTGCCATGATGTACGAAAAAATTATTTTTAGTGCCGGAAAAGTGGGCTATCAAGTGGAAATGGCACCCGATACATTGGTATCGTTCATCGATGCAAAATATGCCGATTTAATATGAAAACCGAACAAACTTTTTCGATTATTGCACGCATTCACAGCGATTTTCCAACCAAATTTGGCATTCCGCGACAAAGCGGTTTGGTACCGTCATTATCGGCAAGCATCGTGTTTGAATCCGATTTTCGCAATGCGGAAGCAGTTCGTGGATTGGAGAATTTTTCGCATTTGTGGCTTATTTGGGGTTTTTCGGAAACCGATCGACAAAGCTGGTCACCAACGGTACGTCCGCCACGATTGGGAGGCAATGTGCGAATGGGTGTTTTTGCTACCCGATCGCCCTTTAGACCTAACGCCATCGGATTATCATCGGTGAAATTGGAAAAAATTGAATTTCATTCTGAAAAAGGCCCCGTCATTCATATTTCGGGAGGTGATTTGATGGATGGAACGCCCATTTACGACATCAAACCCTATCTTTCTTTTACCGATTGTCATAGCAATGCCCTCAACGGTTTTGCCGACACGGTGTATAACGACCATCTGCAAGTGGTGTTTCCGGAATCGCTGGCTGAAAAATTGTCTTTTGAACAACGACAACAATTGCAAGCCGTGTTGCAACAAGATCCGCGACCTGCATATCACGATGATTGTGAAAGAGTTTACGGATTTAGCTATGCGGGTTTTGAAATCAGATTTGCAGTCGAAAACGATATTTTAACAGTGTGTGAAGTAACCAAACAAAAGAGGACGAAGAATAAGACACCAAAAATGTTACTAAAGCAATAGTTCGGTGGAAAACCGTAAGAAAACAATAGGTGTTTTCGACAATAATTTTTGCTCGGTTTTTACTTTTCATTTTTCTACGGGTTTTTGAAGATTTTCAACATCGAAAATTATTACCTTTGTACCCACAAAAAAGCAATAATATGAAAAAATGGTTTATCGTAGTTTTATTAGCAGTCATCACCGTTGTTGGCTGCAAGAAAAAAGAACAAGACTCGCCTCAACAAGAGCCAACCTTTACTGATTTGATGATTGGAACATGGATCAATACACAAGTTGATCATATACAAGTGCCCACCAATCAACAATTTTGTATGCAATTAACACCGTCCTATACACAAAAATATGCACAAGGCTATTCGTTGCTCAATAATGAAAGCCAATGGATGGAAAGTGACGATTATTCATATTCAATTCAAGATAAAACAATTGTTATTGATGGGAAAAACGCGTTGGAGGCGACGACACATCTAGAAATGGAGGTGAGCCAAGTGGATGCTAATACGTTAGTATATACTGTTAAACAATTGATTATTAACGATGAAGTTATTTCAGATGAGCATGTTTATACCTGCCAAAAAACAACATTGAGCTATCATAGCGACATTTTGGGTGTTTGGTATGGCAAAGATGTTACGGAAGGCTCGACAGATACTACCTATAAGTATTGGGAATACTTGTCGAATGGTTCTTTCAAATATTATTATTTCGATGCTGCTTCAAATCTTTGGATTTGTAAAGAAGACAATAACGGACATTATTTCTTATACGGAAATTTATTAGCCACCAATTTTACAAACAATCTTCAAACACAAGAAGAGGGCGTTATGTATGAATGTTGGAATATTTCAATTGTTGATGGCAAAATGGAATGGACGGCGTTACGAGAAAACAACACTACTTCAAAATTTATGATGGAAAAGGTGGATCAACCACCGGTAACTGACTATTCATCGATGATTCTCGGAACATGGATCAATACCGAAATTGATGGAAATGTCGGTTTGACCGATCAATCCTTTATGCTCAAATTTGATGCATCGTTGATGGAAACCTACGCGCAAGGATATACGTTTGAAGGCGACAACCAATTGTGGAAAGAAAGCAATAATTACATCTATGCTGTTGATAAAAATATCATTACCATCAACGGAATTGATGCCCTTGGTCAAAGTTCATTTATTGAATTAAACATAAGTAATATCCAAAATGGAATGATGACTTATACGGTTCAAAAATTGGAAATCAACGGAACAGCTATCACCGACAACAAAACCTATGTTTTTCGTCAAGAAACAGCCAACCATCAAGATGCGATCAAAGGGGTTTGGAAGGGACACGAAACCACACCGGGGGTAACGCAAACGCATGATTATTATTGGGAATATCTCGCTAACGGTCTATATAATTTCTACTATTTTGATGAAAACACAGGTCATTATGTATTGAAAGTCGATAATGCGGGCACCTTTTTTTTATATGGAAGTTTTTTGGCGATGAATTGCATCAATCCCTATTTCTCCAATTTTATAGGAACCGATTATGAATGTTGGAATATTGATATTCAACAAAATTCTATGTCGTGGACCGGCAAAAAAGAGCAAAGTGATGTTTCGTTTTCTTTTGAAAAAGTGCCTAATCCGCCCACAGTTAGATAATCCAACATCTCTCTTTATTTCAATAAGACATATCGTTAGAACGGTATGTCTTATGTTTTTTTAATATTTCTATATCAAAAAAAATTGTTCCTTTGCCCCCATTATTTTTTTATTAAATTATGTTGAAAATGAAAAAGTTATTTATTGCTTTTTTTCTATTAACCACTTGGAGCATCTTTGCTCAAACAACCAATTCTGCTATTTGTCCGTTGACGCATCAAATGTCACAGGAAGAGCAAGCACACAAAAATGAAATCGGAAAAAATCGTGTTATCACCGAACCGCCAACAGCACCAATTATTAATATAGCCGAATTTCAGCCCTCACAAGGAGTCGTTATTCGTTATTCGTTTGGCATTCCCATGAGTTTGATTGCAGCCATGTCGCAAGTGGTAACCGTTACAACTGTCGTAAATTCAGCATCTGCGCAAAATATAGTTACAAATCAATATCAAAATTCCGGCGTGAATATGAACAACATCGATTTTTTGATCGCTCCCACCGATAGCTATTGGACACGAGACTACGGTCCATGGTTTATCATTGATGGCAACGGAGAGTTTGGTATTGTAGATTTTGTTTATAATCGTCCTCGACCTAATGACGATAATTTTGCCTCTCAAATTGCAGAACATTTAGACGTTAATCTTTTTGGAATGAATATGCAACACACCGGTGGTAATTATATGACAGACGGCTATGGCACATCGGCTTCTACAACATTGACTATCAGTGAAAATGGAAGCAATCCCAACGATTTGCAACAAATGGCATCCGATTATTTGGGCATCAACACATATCATTTTATTGAAGATCCGTTAGGCGATTATATCGAACATATTGATTGCTGGGGAAAGTTTTTAGCTGTTGATAAAGTAATGATTGGTCAAGTGGCAGAATCCGATCCGCGCTATCAAGATTATGAAGACGTTGCTAATTTCTTTGCCAATACTTCCACCTCATGGGGCAACAACTATAGGGTTTTTCGGGTGTATACTCCCGGTGGCTCGTATGATCAAACCACACCTTATACCAACTCGCTCATTTTAAATGACCATGTATTTGTTCCACAAACCGGTAACGAGTGGGACGACGAAGCGATCGCCTCTTATCAGGCTGCCATGCCGGGTTATACCATTGTTCCGGTTCAACAAGATAATTATACACCATGGGAAAATACCGATGCTTTACATTGCCGCACGCACGAAGTTGCCGATTTAGGTATGTTACTGATACGCCATTATCCTATTTATGGTGAACAACTTGCCGGTTCTGATTTTATCATTAACGCAGAAATTACACCTTTTAGCGGACAATCATTGATAGCTGATTCGGTGTTGGTGTATTATCGTATCAATGATGGAGAATGGATGTCGGTGCCAATGGCTCAACAATGCGGTTCCGCCTATCATGGAGTGATTTCCAACCTTCCCGAAGGCAGTAAAGTCGATTATTATATCTTTGCAAAAGATCAATCGGGTCGCCGCGAAATGCACCCTTATATCGGACCTTACGATCCGCATACTTTTACCATCAAAACCAACGATTGTCCGATACCCGAAAATTTTTCGGCAACACCTAATGCCAACACTATTCAATTGGCATGGAATGCAGCAGAAGGAGTTACAATCTATTCCATCTACAAAAACAATGTGCTGGTTAATACCACCTCCGACACCTCTTGGATAGACGAAAATCCTTCGTTCACAATTCCTAATTGCTATAAATTGAATGCCAATTGTCCTACAGGAGCTTCCAATTATACCGAACTGATTTGTATTGAGATGATAGATTCAACATGTTATACAACGACTGCTTTAACGGGTGCTTTAATCGAGAATAATTCGCAAGTGCAATTAATTTGGAATAAAGTAGACGAAGCGGTTTCATATACAATTTACAAAAACGATGTCGAATTAATGGACCAAATAACAGATACGACATATCAAGAGGCTTATCAAAATCAAGAAAATTGCTATACAGTGATGACGGTTTGCGATTTGGGCAACTCAGAAATGTCCAACGAATATTGTTCACCGATCATATCGTTCATTGATGAATGGGACAATGACTTCAAAATTTATCCCAATCCGGTCTGCGATCAATTAACCATCGAATCACAAGAAAATATTGATCGTTTGATCATTAGCAATATGACGGGACAAATTGTTTATTCTGCTATTGATTTGCCAAAAACGGCTACCATTTCCATAGCACATCTTCCTAAGGGCATCTATTTGATCCGGATAAATAATATGCATCAATCCATCACACGAAAAGTGATTTTTAGATAATACGATGAACGGATCTTTGGTTTTAAATTTTTTGAATCAAATTGTTAGAAATAACAATCGCGAATGGTTTCATGCCCATCACGATGAGTATGTGGCAGCAAAAACTGAAGTAGAACAATTGATTCGGTCTATCGAATCGGATATGATAATGCTTGATGCTGATTTAAATGGTTATACAGATCCCAAAACCTCATTGTTTCGGCTATTTCGCGATATTCGATTTAGCGCCGATAAAATTCCTTACAAAGATCATTTTGGAATTTTCTTCGCCAAAGGAGGAAGAAAAGTGCATTATCCGGGATATTATATCCATATTCAACCCGATCATTCGTTGCTCAGCGGCGGGGTTTGGTTGCCGGAACCCGATAAGTTGAAAATGATTCGTCAAGAAATACTATATAATCCAATAACGTTAGAAAATTTATTGAATAACGCCGACTTTCAGAAATACTATTCCGGCGTAGATGACGACTATTTGTTGTCACGGATCCCCGCCGGATTTCCGAAAGATTTTCAATATGAAAAATATCTGCGTACAAAAAGTTTTACCTTTTCAACAGCAATTTCCAATGAAATGATTTGTTCAGAACAATTTCCTGAAGAAATCATCAGACGGTTTAATGCGATTCAACCGATGGTGAATTTTTTGAAAATGGCAATGGAAAATTAACCATTCAACGATAATAAAAACGCCATCGTATCTACACCATCGGCATAATCCCACAAATCGGGCTGCTGTGCTTTGCCGAAAGCAACGGCGTCAAACATCGCTGTATCGTGACTTACTACGCATTGTAGCAGATGGCGATGTTCGGCTAATAGTTGCTGAATGTCAGTAGTTTTCTCATACGGTTCGTAATATAAAACCGCAATCGGGGCAGAAAAACCGCCGGCTTTTTTCAACAAAAGAAAGCCGTTATCCAAATGCACTTCATTGTTTACCAAATAGATGGTTTTTTGATAGGTATAGTTATGAAAATATTTGAGATTGTTGTTAACGGTTTTTTGTGATTCCCATAGTTGAAGCATTTTAGTCAAATCAAAGTCTTGTGGAATAAAAAGTTTGCTCACATTGCGACATCCCAAACCATAATATCGAAAAACATCGTCCGCCAAAGCCACTATTTCTTCATCGGTTTCGTTGCCTTGCAAAACGGCAACCGAATTGCGATGAGCGCGGATAATATGAGGATATTTTCCGAAATAACTGTCAAAATAGCGAGCCGAGTTGTCGCTGCCGGTGGCAATGTAAGCATTGCAGTTTTTCATTAAACTATCTGTAAAGGTGATGTTTTCAGAAAAATTTGGTTCAATTTCCATCAGCAATTGTGCCAACGTTGTGGTAAGACGGGCGTCGCCGGAAGCCGTTTTTGCCAACAGACGATGTCCGCTGATTAAAACGCACAACAAATCGTGAAAACCTACCAAAGGAATGTTGCCTGCCATCACCACGCCGATAGTTTTCGGGCTGCTGTTGTCGGGAAAAGTATAGGGCTGCAACCATTGTTGAAAATTGCTTTCCGTCAAGGAGTTGCCGATAGATTGAAAGGCAAAACGAACATTTTCAGGAGTAAACCACGGATTGTCGTAAACAGCTGTTTGTATCAAATGTTGCAACGTTGATGAGTTGTTCCATGTTGAAGGTTGGTCAGCAGCGATGTTGCGCAAAGCGATTCCCAATTGCACAAACGCATCTATTCTTTGATGAAGAGAAAGTTGAGACATATCAATTAAAAATGAATAACGACACGAAGCGAGTGTCAACGTGTCGTTATCGAAAAGATTTAGTTATTTTTCAAAGCTTGAGCCATCGATTTGCCCAATGCTCTAAGACGTTCAATATCTTCTTCTTTAGCGGCGTGTTTTACTTCGACTGAAGGAGCCACCAACTGCCATTTGATGTTGTTGGAAAATTCTTCCAAAGTGCGAACGCCGCCACCGCTCCAGCTCATGCCGCCAAAGATACCGAATAGGTGATTTTTAGGCATAATATGTTCCAACTCTCGAATTAAAGCGCGCATGGGGGTAAAAATGCCGCCGTTGTAAGCACTAGAACCGAAAATGACACCGCGATATCGCCACAACTCGCTGATAATGTATGAAGAATGTGTTTTTGAAGCATCGAAGACACGAATATTTTTGATGCCCTCCTCGGCAATGCTGCGAGCAATGATGTCTGCCATACGTGCGGTGTTGCCATAAAGCGAACCATAAACGATGATCACACCGTCTTCGGTTTCGCATTTACTCCATTTGTCGTATTTATCAATTACATAGCCGATATTGGAACGCCAAATGGGACCGTGCGAAGGGGCAATTTGTTGAATGTTTAATCCGCCCAATTTAGCCAATGCTTTTTGAACTTGCATGCCGTATTTTCCGACAATGTTGGAATAGTAACGCCGCATTTCGGTTTCAAAAAAGTCGATATTGACTTCATCGTCGAAGATGCCGCCGTCTAAAGTGCCGAAACTGCCGAAAGAGTCGTTTGAGAAGAGAATTTTTTCAGAGGTTTCATAAGTAACCATTGATTCAGGCCAATGCACCATCGGAACGGTAAAAAATTGCAAAGTATGTTGTCCGAGCGACAAGGTGCCGCCCTCTTCTGCAACGATTTTCTTTTCGTTGATGTCGTAAAAGCCTTCAATCATCGGAAAAGTTTTGGCATTGCCAACAACTGTGATGTCGGGATATTCGCGCAAGATGGCACGGATAGAACCGCTGTGGTCGGGCTCAGCATGATTGACAATCAGATAATCGGGATGACGGTCGCCGATGATGGCTTTGATATTGTCGAGAAACGAGTCGATGAATCCGGCTTCGACTGTATCGATGAGGGCAATTTTTTCATCTACAACCACATACGAGTTATAGGCAACGCCAAATGGTAGAGGCCAGTAGTTTTCAAATCTTTCGGTGCGGCGGTCGTTGACACCTACCCAAAAAATGTCTTTTGTAAGGTTGATTTTTGGTAACATATTATTTTAAATTTACTTGATTATTATAATTTTGTAGGAGTTTTCCACGGAAAAAAAGGATATTGTCTTTTCGGTATATTTTCAAACAAAAATCATGACTAATACTCCCATAGAATCAAATTTTTAAAACCATCGGTTTGCCATGTTTTCAAATCACCTTGATCGTCAGAATAGATTAAAAACACTTGCAATTGTGCATATTGTTTCAAAAATTCAATAACTTTATCGGTACCCATCACCATAAAAGCAGTGGCAAAAGCATCAGCGACGGCGCATTTTTCACAAATAACAGTGGCACTTAAAAGGGTATGGCGAACAGGATAACCCGTCGCAGGATCAATGGTATGCGAATAGCGAATGCCGTCTTTTTCGTAATATTTTCGATAGCTTCCCGATGTGGCAATGGCTTTGTTGGAGAGATTAAGCGTCAGTTTTAATTCGCGTTCGGAAACGGCAGTTTTTGACGGTTTTTCTAATCCCACCACCCAATTCGAACCATCCGGTTTTTGTCCATAAGCAAAAATTTCGCCGCCAATATCAATGAGTAATGAACGAATGCCTTTGTTTTGCATTTTTTGTGCTAACAAATCCACCGAGAAACCTTTGGCTACAGCGTTAAAATCTAATTTAGTTTCGGGAAATTGTTTGTGAATAACATTATCACTATCAATAGAAACATATTGGAATCCAACATATTGTAGTAATGAATCGATGATAATTTGTGATGGTTTGATACTATCGAAGGCTCCAAATCCCCAAGCGTTAACAAGATTGCCAATAGTGCAATCTAAAGCCCCGTTAGTGATTTTGGATACATCTTGTGCCGTTCTGAAAAGGCGTTTAAACGGTGTTGAAACGGTGGTTAACTCGTTGTTGTTAATTTTTGAAATCATGGAATTGGGATTCCATAAAGAGGCAAGAGCATCAAATTCAACAAAAAAAGAATCTATTTCGGCTTGCGAAAAAAGCGTGTCGGGAGCATAATAGGTAACTCTGTAATAAGTTCCTTGTGCCAAACCGTTAAAAGAAATTTTTTGCTCTTTGGTAGAGCAACCGGCTAATAGTAAGATGCCAACCAAAAAATATAGCAACTTTTTCATACAAAACAACAGTAAATAATGTTCAAACAATGATGGGACAAAAGTAATATTTTTCATCAAAAGCATCAAAAAACAATGTAGTTTAGATTTTGAAACGTTTTATAATACTCTTTTACCACTCGTCATTACTAATTGAATATTTTTCAATTGATTCAATCAATTAAACAGTTGAACTAATAATAAATTAGATTTGCGGAAACAAAAACGTTTTTCAAAAAGAGCACTTTTTTTATCAAAAAATTGTACCTTAGTCCCACTTTTTTTAGTGAGAAAAAATTAACATAACAAATTGATATTATGCACATTGCAATTTCAGGTAATATTGGTTCAGGAAAAACTTCACTGACGAATCGTCTATCCAAACATTTTGGTTGGGAGCCTCAATTCGAGGACGTAGACACAAATCCTTATTTGTCAAGTTTTTATGATGACATGCAGCGTTGGTCATTCAATCTTCAAATCTATTTTTTAAATTCTCGGTTTCGTCAAATTGTAAAAATTCGCGAAAGTGGAAAATCGGTCATTCAAGATAGAACCATTTACGAAGATGCCTACATCTTTGCACCTAACTTGCACGAAATGAACTTGATGACTACGCGTGATTTTGAAAATTATCGGTCATTGTTCGATTTGATGGCTTCGTTTATTCAACCACCCGATTTGCTGATTTACCTGAAAGCATCGGTGCCCACTTTGGTAAAACAAATTCAGCTGCGTGGTCGCGATTACGAAGAAGCCATTCGTTTGGATTATCTCAAATCACTCAACAAACGGTACGACGAATGGATTCAAAGCTATAAACAAGGAAAATTGTTGGTAGTGGATGTCGATAATTTGGATTTTATCGAAAAACCGGAAGACTTGGGCGAAATTATCGACCGCGTGAATGCGGAGTTGAACGGTTTATTCTAAGCATCATGTCGCAATCTTCTATCATCGCTATCATTCCGGCACGGTTTGCCTCAACACGGTTCCCCGGAAAACCGCTTGTTCAAATTGACGGTAAAACTATGATTCAGCGGGTATATGAACGCACTATCTCGTGTCCGTTTCTACAAACCGCCATCGTTGCCACCGACTCACAACAGATTTTTGACCACGTTCAATCGTGGAACGGAAATGTGATGATGACCTCTGATCAACATCGTAGCGGCACCGAACGTTGTAGCGAAGTGACACAAAAACTTTTATTACAACACATTGTTAATAAAGAAAGCATCATTATCAACGTTCAAGGAGACGAACCTTTTATCGATACTTCGCAAATTGAAACTGTGGCTCGTTTATTCGACAATCCGTCTGTAAAAATTGCCACTTTGCGAAAAAAAATTACGCGTAACGATGAATTAGAAAGCCCCAATGCCGTAAAAATTGTCTGTGATAAAAATGGAAAAGCGTTGTATTTCAGTCGTTTTTCAATTCCATTTATTCGCAATAAAGAGACACAAGGTATCGAACATTGGAAACATATCGGCATTTACGGATATCGGGTAGCCACATTGTTACAATTGGTACAGCAGCAGCCTTCGATGTTGGAAACAGCAGAATCGTTAGAGCAATTGCGCTGGTTGGAAAATGGCTATGAGATTTATAGCGGTATCACTACAGTTGAAAATGTGGCTATCGATACGCCAGAAGATTTATTGAAAATCAAACAATTATAAAAAATTCACCATGAGTTTTATTGGATACATCATTATTGGAGCCGTCGCAGGATGGTTAGCCGGAAAAATTATGAAAGGCCGTGGCTTTGGCTTGTTGGTGAATTTATTGGTGGGAATTGTAGGCGGTGTTTTGGGCGGTTGGATTTTTGGGCTATTCGGACTTTCTACAGACAGAATAATCGGCAACTTGATTATGGCTGTTGTGGGGGGCCGTGGTGTTTCTATTTCTGCTTTCGCTATTGAAAAAGAAAAACTAAAAAATTATTCCAAGATAATTGCCAGAAAAACAACGTTTTTGTCAGAATTATTGGCAATGCTGTGGGTTTCGCCGTTAGCAGTAAACATCACATCGCCGGCGTGCAATATCATTTCTTTTCCATTGTCACAAACGGTGGCTTCTCCTTCTAAAATATAGTAAATCTCAGCATCGATAGTGTGCGGATGTTGTCCAATGGATGAATGAGGCGGCAAAGTATTTCGTGCGCATAAACGCGATTTTCCCGACATTTGATCCGGACGAAGTAGGGTTTGAGAAATTATAGTGCCTTCTCCATTTAAAACATGCTCGCGATGAGCAATTTCCATTTCGTTTTGACGTCTGATCATAGGATTAATTTTTAAATTGATTGAACTTGTTGTGTTGCGAAAACAATTTCTCAATATTTTAAATAAGTATCATAGAGTAGTTGTAGAAAGGCTTTGGCTTGTTCTTCATCGTTGTTCAAACTATCGTTGGAGCCCTTTTCTGTAATTATTTTCTTTTCAAAACCATTGTAACTCAGATAATGATTTTTGCGAATCCATGCAATGCCTTTGGTGTGTTCAACCATGGCAAATTCTTGTGTATTTGGATTAAAAATATCATTGCTCCAAACATAATCAGTTGCGTTGATGTTTAACTGATGGAGAATGGTTTTTGGCAAATCAAGGTGCGAACAAAGTTTATCGTAATGGCAGCCTTTCAATGAATCGTTTAAGGCGCCACCTAACCATAACATGGGAATATGTTGGTATTCACGTGTATGGTAGTCCCAATTATTGTAAGTTACGTGCGAGTGGTCGGCAACCAAAATAAAAAGTGTGTTGCGATACCACGGTTCTTGTTTCACTTTTTCAAAATATTCGCCCAAACAAAAATCGGTATATTTTGCAGCGTTGAGGTAGGGTAATTCGATGATATCCCAATCGAGTTGTTCCACGATCTTCGGTTCGTCGTAGGGCGAATGGGTGCTGGCTGTGAAAGCAACGCTGAAAAAAGGTTGCTGTTGTAAATTCATATCGTGATGATGTCGTTGCAACATTTCTTGATCGAAAATAGATAATTTTCCGCGTGGTGTTGATTTTGGAAAACATTTATAATCAATAATATTGTTGAATTTCATAGATAAAAGATAGGCTTTCAAATTGCCATAATTTAGGTCGCCGGCAAAATAAAAAGAGGTGGAATAGCCGATGTCGTTCATATTGTTTGCCAAACTGTTGAGTTGAGAGAATTTTTCAAAATTATCAGTAATAGAAGTAATTGGAACGGGAGGAAAACCGCTCAACAACGCAGAAATTCCCTGTTGTGAACGATGTCCGTTGGAATACATATTGGTAAACAACAGCCCCTCTTTTTCCAATTCTTTGAAATAGGGAGTGATGCCCGGACGTCCGCCTAAACTTTCCACTAAATCGGCTGACCAACTTTCCAATAATACAACTACAATATTGACGGAGTCGGTTTTTACCACCTTAATACAACTATCGGAAGAAGTCATATACAACGAATCGACTATCGATTTTGCCTTTTCGTCGTCCATGAATACAAAGGGATTTTCTTTGTTTAATTGACTGAAATTTAAGCAACTGTGCAGTAAATTCCAACTGGGATTGACGGCAGCATCGTTCAAAATTTGATGTTGAGAAAAAAAGCAATCGCTTTGAGAAATGGGCGTTTCGCCTATGCCGCCTCTCATGCCTATTAACAACAAACCATTACCTATTATCCAAAAAATTGCTAACAATCCTCTGAGTCGTTTCCAACACTCGACCAAAGGTCGTAAAATCCATTTTTGATAAATCCAAAAAGATAAGAAGGTTATTGCAGAAATACTAACTATTGAAATTATCAATTGAAAATTAGTAGCGGTTTTAATAATTTCTGATGGATGTTGCAGATAGACAAGTGCTTTGTAGTTCAATTTGTAAGACCATTCACTATAAATGCTGATGTCGGACAGAATAATAATGCTTGTAATGAGCAAAAATAATAAAGTGTATGCTTTCAAAATATAACGCATCCACAAAATTTTGAATGCACTTTGTAATGTGAGGCATAAAAATGGAAGAACCATCAAATAACAAATGGTTGATAAATCGAGTTTTAGGGCGTGTGTAAAAGTGGATAGCAGATGCCAAAAGTTGATATTGGTAAGCGCCGGAATGTTGGCCAACAAAAACAGTAATCGTCCAACTGCAAAAACCAAAAACCAAAAAAGAAAATGTTTAACGAGGCTAAAAAAATATCGTTTCATGGTTGCCATAACGCAATGAAAGAAAAAAAATTGTAATTTATTAGAGGGAAGGAACACCAAATATTTCGATCCAATGTTGAAATATTGCCATTTTTTCGTTGCCAAATTTCAATAGTTTTTGTTGAATTTCTTCAACGGTTTTTGGAGTCGTAAGATTTTTTTCCGATTTCGAGAAAAATTTATCGGCATAACAGACAATTTGTTCTTCGATGGAAAGCGGAATCATATCGCGTTTTGGAAGTGGAAAGTTTTGCTGTTCAATATCGTGAATAGTAATACCGACACCAACATGAGTTTCGCAAATGCGCGCAATCTTTGGTTGGTGCAATTCATTCATTACAATTTGTGCTCCCAAGATACCGTGACAAATATAAGGTTGATTGCCGGTGCAACCAATATCCGGAGCATTAACGCGACAAATGCCGATGTCGTGCAACCAAGCACTTTCTTCCACCAACCAAGAGTCGGCTTGCAGTTCGGGATGACGTTGGCAAATATCCAATGCAAAATTTGCTACCGATTGAACATGATTGATATAATAGTAGTTTGACAACGTATTTTCTGAAAAATATTGACGAATTAATGAAAGTGATGAGGGCGACATTATAAAAAGTTTTAAACGGTACAAAAGTATAATGTTTAGAAATGCAAGGTTTGAAATTTTTGGTATAAAACGGGGATAAATTCAAGAAATAAAAAAAATCTTTTTTTTCTCAGAAAAATCATACCTTTGACTGAAAATAAAAAGAAGTAATTATGATAGTTAAACGATTATTAATAAGCACTTTGTCTGTTGTAATGTTGATGTTTTTTATGGGTTGTAAAAGTCAAAAACCGACAACACAACCGAAAACAACCGCTTCAAACGGGAGCGTTTCGGCAATTCCGCCTGTCATTATTTATAAAATGGTGAAAGATTTTAGCAATTATGTTCCTGTGATAATGAACAAGGATAAAACGGAAATTGTATCCTATCCATCAGTTAAAGACATCAAAGTCACTGCGAAACCGACTGCATTGATCAACGATTATTGGTTAGATAACCGCGGTATTTCTAAAAACGTGGCGTTTTTGAAATATACGTATGAAGAATATTCCAAAATGACAACAACACCTACTGTTGATGTGTTGATGAAAAACATTATGAATAAAAATCCTTTGTTGGAAATTTATAATTGTGGT
Organism: Bacteroidales bacterium; assembly: GCA_028710155.1. Lineage (GTDB taxonomy): Bacteria > Bacteroidota > Bacteroidia > Bacteroidales > WRLA01 > WRLA01. The sequence continues at coordinate 23,287 of JAQUSR010000007.1, forward strand.
AAGAAAAGTGATTACAAAGATTTAGTCAAAGATTTAAATCTCAAAATCAAAGAGGCAGGCAATGAAATGGATAAATTTTTTACACCGATAAAATAAATTTAATATTTTTAAGTTTTACAAAATAATTGTATTTTTACACATAAAAAAAAAAGAAAAATATATTTATAATTTAATTGAATATGAAAAGATTAAGTATTGTATTATTGTCTATGCTGTTTTGTTTTGCAGCATTCTCACAAGAACAAGTTGTAGAACAACCGGTAAACAAAAATGCACCGGTAATGACGTTTAACAAACTTACACACGATTATGGCACTGTTGAATATCAAGGAAACGGTGTTTGTTATTTCTCTTTTACCAATACCGGAAAAGAACCTTTGATTCTTTCCAATGCAAAAGCTTCATGCGGATGCACCGTCCCGTCATGGCCTAAAACACCTATTTTACCTGGACAAACAGACTCTATTCAAGTGAAATATTCTACTACACGTGTAGGTCAAATCAACAAAAGCATTACTGTAACGTCAAATGCTAACAACTCTCCTATAACATTACGTATCACGGGAAAAGTATTACCTAATCCGGAAGCTGCTACACCGGCACCGTCCACCACAACCACTACTACCAAACCGACCAATGCTGCACCTATACAAAAAACCAATTCACCGGTAAAACAAAATTAAATTTTTATTCATACATCGAAAAAGCTACCAATTTGGTGGCTTTTTTTATTTCAGATTGATTCTCGAAACAAAGTTTTTGTATCTTCGCAAAAATTTTTAAAGATGTCGAACCGCATTGTTCAAGCTACAGCCATCCATAAATCTTATGGCAATTTACACGTATTAAAAGGAATAGATATTGAAATATTTACCGGTGAAGTGATTGCAATTGTGGGAGCATCGGGTTCGGGAAAATCAACCCTTCTGCACATCTTAGGAACACTCGACCGTGCCGACTCGGGAAATGTTTTCATTAACAATACGGATGTTTTTGCTCTTTCAGACAACAAACTATCGCAATTTCGAAATCAAAATATCGGATTTGTATTTCAATTTCATCATCTGTTGCCCGAATTTACCGCTTTAGAAAACGTTTGTATTCCCGCTTTTTTAGCCAACAAAAACAAAAAAGAGTCCGAAAATCGTGCTATGGAGTTGTTGAAAATGTTGAATTTGGAACAACGTCATCATCATAAACCTGCCGAGTTGAGCGGCGGTGAACAACAACGTGTGGCTGTTGCCCGCGCTTTAATGAACGACCCCGACATTGTTTTTGCCGACGAACCTTCCGGCAACCTCGATTCAAAAAACGCTAAAGAGCTACACGAACTTTTTTTTGAACTTAGACAAAGACTGAATAAAACGTTTGTCATCGTAACACACAACCCCATGCTGGCGGAAATGTCGGACAGAACGTTGGAAATTAAAGATGGTGTTATTGTATAAATTATAAAATCGGTGCTTCTACAACAACAAAATAGGCAAAAATGATAAAACGGCTACTTTTTTTCATGTTTTTGTTGCTTCCTATTTCGCTTTTTGCCGGCAACGAGTGGCAACCTTCGGGTGCGCGACAAGCAGGTTTGGGCGGCGCTTCTGTGGGCATAGTCGATTTATGGTCGGCGACTAACAATCAGGCAGGAATGGCGTTTTTTCATCGTCCGGCAGCGGGTATCTATTTTTCTAATCGATATATGGTCAAAGAGTTGAGCACAAAATCGCTCACTGCAACCATGCCGCTTTGGAAAAACGATGCCATCGGTGTTTCGGTCAATCATTTCGGCTATTCGGCGTATTACGAGTTGACGGCAGGCGTTTCGTATGCTCGAAAATTCGGTAATCGGTTTGCCGCCTCGTTGCAGTTCGACTATTTACGTTTGGGACAAGGAATGGATTTTGGCAGCAAAGATGCCGTTACGTTTGAAGCATCCATTATGGCATTTGTGGCCAAAAACATGACTTTAGGTATTCACGTTTTTAATCCGATAGGCATAAAATTTAAGGATGATGTTGCTGCCATTCCGGCGTGCTATCGAATTGGGTTGGCATGGAATGTGGCAAAACGGGTGTTGGTGGCTGCCGAAGTTGAAAAACGCGATCAAACACCGATCAATGTGAAACTGGGTGCCGAATATTCTCCGGTCGAATGGGTTTCGTTAAGAGCCGGTTTTTCTTTGAAACCTGCCATTTTCGACATCGGTTTCGGATTCAATATCAAAAACTTCGTCATCGATTTGACACCGGTTTGGGATCCGACATTGGGTTGGTCAACACACATAGCATTGTCATATACTTTCGGTAAAAAACAATGAAACCGTATGTTGTGAAATATTGTTTGACAATAGGGCTGCTGTTGATTTCGTGGATGATCGTGGCACAAACAGAAGTTGATGCCGAAAATCGCGAATTGTTGATCGAAAAAATTGAAAATCTGATCGAAAACAGTGAGCAAGATTACGATTTGACCGACATTTTAGAAGGTATCGACGACCTGCGACAAAATCCTGTTGCCATTAATTCGGGTGACCCGAAAGAGATTGGAAGGCTGTTTTTCTTAGACGACCGCAAAGCCTACAACATTGCCGTTTATACCACAACGTATGGAGCAATTTTATCACTCAACGAGTTATATGCCATCGAAGGGATAAATGCAGAGTTGGTCAATTTGATGGCTCCCTTCATCACATTGGCAACAGAAATCGATACCAAAAAAGTATCTTTTCGACAGATTTTTCAGCGAGGAAAACATCAAATCATCGCGCGCTATCAACGCACGTTGCAAACGCAACGCGGCTATATGAACGATAGTATTGCCGGTAATTATAAATATTTTGGCAGTCCCGATAAATATTATTTACGTTATCGATTCAAATTCAAAGATCAAGTTAGTTTTGGCATCACTGCCGAAAAAGATGCCGGCGAAGAGTTTTTCAAAGGATCTAATAAAAAGGGATTCGATTTCTATTCAGCACATCTTTTTTTACACGATTTCGGTGTTTTTGATAAAGTGGTTGTCGGCGACTATCATCTCACTTTTGGACAAGGTTTGACAATGTGGTCAACTTTGGCATTTGGGAAAGCGTCAGATGGCGTTGGTGTGAAGCGAAAAGAGACGGGCATTACAGCCAATACTTCCATCAACGAAGCGTTGTTTATGCGCGGTGCGGCTACTACACTAAAGATTGCTAAACGACATTACATCACAGCATTTGTATCGAGTAAAGGTCGTGATGGTTCGTTCACCAATGATACTGAAGGTGAAGTTTCGAGTATTTCATCTCTGTTAACCACCGGTTTACACCGCACGCAAAACGAGATAGACAAACGCAATGTGGCGCGATTATCATCGGGGGGCGTTCGCTATCAGTGGGCAGGCAGCTTGCTGAAAGTGGGCGTTACCGGATTTGGAACATTTCTCAACGTTCCTGTGATTAAAGATTCTATTATCAACAATTTATATGCGTTTACAGGAAAAAATTTGGTAAATGGCGGCATTGATTTTTCGTGGATTCACCGCAAGTTTGAATTGTTTGGTGAAGGGTCTTATAGCTCGTTGTATAATGGTTGGGCAGCCTTATTAGGCATTCGTGTGCAGCTTTCGTCTCGAATTGAGGTGAGTTTGGCAGCAAGAAACTATCAGAAAGATTATGTGAATTTTTATGCCAACGCTTTTGGCGAAAACAGCGGTAATCGAAACGAACAGGGCATTTATGGTGGATTCAATGCTATTATAATGCCCAAAGTGACACTTTCGGGTTATGCCGATATCATGCGATTTCCATATTTCCAATACAACATTTTTGCACCGACAATCGGCAACGACTTTTTGTTACAAGCCAACTATACACCAACCCGTTACATAATGACTTACTTGCGATATCGCTACCGGTATCGCCAAAATAATGACAGCGACGATATTGCCAAACGAATCACCGACATTGAAAAGCACAGCATACGATTACACGGCGACTTTTCTGTCACTAGAAACATTACCATCAAATCACGGTTCGAATACATCATCAACGCACAACAAGAAAATACTGATGGATTTGTGATGTATGCCGATTTGAATTACAAGACGTTAAACGGAAAATTCAGTGCTTCGATGCGCTATGCGTGGTTCGACACCGACACCTACGACGACCGAATTTATGCATACGAAAGCGATATGTTGTATCAATTTACGGTGCCGGCTTACTACTATAAGGGTAGCCGCGTTTATCTGTTGCTGGGCTATAAAATTACCGATAATTTGTCGTGTTGGTTACGTGTTTCTGACTCTCATTTTAGCAACCAAGAAACAATTAGCTCTAGCGGCGAAACGATTTTTGGAAACCACAAAACGGAGGTGAAGGGACAAGTGTGTTGGAAGTTTTAGGATCAGAAATCAAAAAAATGGCAAGTTGTTATACAACGTTAAACGGTTGGTGTAATGATTTCCTGTTGTACAATTATTGCATCTTTTCACGAATCCACATTAATCGTTCTTTCAACATCGACTGATCGGATAGAAAAAGTGGCAATCCGGAAAAATTTTTCGTTTTTGGTAAATCGTTCGATAAATTCATAGCTTGTTGTGAGACAGAAAAACATTGTCCATTGTTTGTAAGTTGTCGGGCAAGAAACTCTTGCTCAGTTTGTCCGGGAGTTGGCACCAACAAAACATTTTTTCCAAATACCGATAAATCCATTAGCGTTGAATAACCCGGGCGGGCAATTACCAACGAAGCATGGGCAAGATAATCAGCTAATTTTTTTGTCTCCAAATGACTAATTTTCAAAATATTGTCGGAAATTTGTTCTTGAATTTGTTTTTCCGGTGTTCCACAAACAATCAATGCAGAATGTGGTGTTTCTGACAATTGCGTTGTAACTTTCTCTTCAAACAAGGTTCGTTGTGGCTCGGGACCTGAGATAACGACTACAATTTCGGGAAACGTTTCTGCCGATTTAGCCACAGAGGTAAACCGCGATAACGCTCCTAAATAATAGGTCGGAACATTATTCAACGGTGGGTGACCGAGTTTTCCGGAAAGATTAGGAACTCCTTCAAAATCGGGAACCCACAATTCGTCGAAACGGCGTATCATTCGATGGTTCATTTTTCGTAAAATCGTTTCAATCAGCGTCAATCCATCGGCTTGAATATAAAGTTGGTGCGTCATAAAAACGCTGTAAACATTTTTGTGATACAATCCGTATCGATTGTCGGAAATTATGGCACCGATAGCATGGTCGGCAACAATTTTTTCCAATCGTTGATGTTCTTTTTCGATTTTTGCCAAAATTTTCGGAGCCTGCCACGCCATCGAAACATTCATGTGTTCGTTTTTCGGATAGTGAATATCATAACCTTCAAAATCAATCATTTCTAAATCGGGAAATTCGTTTTGCAACAACGTTTTAGAACGTCCGGATGCTGCCAATATCACAGGAATTTGTAATTCCAAGGCACTACGAATGATGGGAATGCAACGTGTAGCGTGTCCCAATCCCCAATCTAACGGTGCAATGAGTAATTTTTTAGTCATGGTTGAAATGGTTAAAAAAGACCTAACGTATTTATAAAAAACGTTAGGTCTTCATCATGATATTTTATGAATATCTTTTAAAATTTCGGGTTCATTCCCAAATTATACATAACAAACGACCAAATGTCGGTCATCTCTTCAATAGCCATCGTAGTCGGTTTTCCGGCTCCATGACCGGCACGAGTTTCAATACGAATCAAAGTAGGATTGTCGCCGGTTTGTACTGCCTGCAAGCCTGCAATAAATTTGAAGGAGTGTGCAGGAACAACGCGGTCGTCGTGATCAGCCGTTGTTACCAACGTAGCAGGATAAGCAACGCCTGCTTTGAGATTATGAACGGGAGAGTAGTTTTTAAGATATTGGAACATCTCGGCGTTGTCTTCGCTGGTGCCGTAATCTTCAGCCCAAGCCCAACCGATGGTGAATTTGTGATAGCGCAACATATCCATCACGCCCACTTGCGGAATGGCCACTTTAAATAAATCAGGACGTTGTGTCATGCAAGCACCTACCAATAAACCGCCATTGGAGCCACCACGGATGGCTAACTTTTCAGACGAAGTATAATTATTGGCAATCAGCCATTCTGCAGCACCGATGAAATCATCGAAAACATTTTGCTTTTGCAATTTGGTGCCGGCTTTGTGCCATTCTTTGCCATATTCGCCACCGCCACGCAGGTTGACAACGACAAAAATTCCGCCATTTTCCAAAAATGGGATATTGCCCATAGAAAATCCCGGTGTCATCGAAATATTAAACCCACCGTAACCATACAATAAAGTAGGATTTTGTCCATCTAAAGCCAAACCTTTTTTGTTAGTAATAAACATCGGAACTTTGGTGCCGTCTTTGCTTTCAAAGAAAACTTGATTAGTTTCATAAGCTTCCGGATCAAAATCGACATCTAGTTTACGGAAGATTTCCGATTGATTATTGGATAAATCATATTTGTAAATAGTATTGGGGAAGGTGTAGGAGGCAAACGAGTAAAAAACTTCGTTGCTCTCTTTATTGCCGCTAAATCCGCCTACAGAACCAACAGTCGGCAAGGATAACTCAAACAATTTATTTCCTTCCAAATCGTTGATAAAAACAACGTTATGCGCATCTTGCATATAAGTTGTAACCAATTTTCCGCCGGCAATTGTAGCCCATTCCAACACGTTTTCATTTTCGGGAATAATCTCTTTCCAATTTTCTTCTTGCGGTTTTTTCGGATCAACAGCCACAACACGATATTTTGGAGCTTTGTAGTTGGTGAGGATATAAATTTGATCGTTCACGTTGTCGATAGGGCTGAAATCGGCTTCAAATTGATCGTAAATCGGCATAAAAGCAGCTTTATCGTTGCCGGTTTCTTTAACGTAGAGAAAGTTGCCGGAGGTGGATTCTGTTCCGGTTAAAAACATAAATTTTTCATCTTCGGTAACACCGATTCCGAAATTGCGTAACGGATGTTCAGGATCTTGATATACCAAAACATCTTGCGATTGATCGGTGCCTAATTGGTGAAAATAGACTTTGTGAAATTCATTTTTACCTTTTAACACATCACTTTCTTTGGGAGCATCGTAAGCACTGTAATAGAATCCGTTTTGATACCACGAAACATCCGAAAATTTCACCCATTGAATATGATCGGGTAAAAGTTCTTTCGTTTCAATATTCATAACACAAATTTCGCTCCAATCCGAGCCACCCGACGACAATTGATAAGCTAAATATTTACCATCGTTAGAGATCGACATACCCGACAATGCCACCGTTCCATCTTCTGAAAAGTGGTTGGGGTCTAATAATATTTCGGCTTCTTCTGTTAAACTTTTTTGTGTATAGAGCACATACTGATTTTGTAAACCGCTGTTATACATATAAAAATAGCGGTCTCCTTTTTTAAAAGGAGTTCCGTATTTTGGAAAATTCCACAACTTGGTCAACCGTTGATTTAACGCTTGACGAAACGGGATTTTTTCAAAATATTTGTTGGTAACGGCATTTTCGGCAATCACCCACTCTTTGACATCTTGGGCAGTGTCGTTTTCCAACCAACGATAAGGATCGGCAATCGTGTCGCCGAAATAGATATCCGATACATCTTGTTTTTTGGTATCGGGATACTTCATTTGTTGATTACATCCGAACATAATCAAACTACTTGTTAAAATTAGACAAAATTTTTTCATACACTATTATTTTATTTCTATTATAAAGTATTACAAATCTGTTCAATAGCCTCCGAAAATTGTTTCATCAACCATTGTGGGGTTGAGGTTGCTCCCGTAATTCCTACTGATTGTGCCCCTTTGAACCATTCGGGATTTAAATCTTCGATATACGACACGAAATGGCTTTTCGGATTGTTTTTCTTACAAAAGCTATACAAAAAACGACCGTTGGAACTTTGTTTGCCGCTTACAAAAATGATCACATCGTAGTCATTAGAGAAAGTAGTCAACGTTTTAGTGCGATTGGAAACCGATCGACAAACAGAGTTGCTGAATTTGACATTGGTGTTATGAGAATTTGAGGCTTGTTTTTGAATTTCTTGACAAACATTTTCGTAAGCTTCAACACTTTTTGTAGTTTGCGAAAATACGCGAATGGGTTTAGTAAAGTCGATTTGATCTAAATCCAAATCTTTTTCTATAATGATTGCTTGATTCTCGGTTTGTCCGTTTAAACCAATAACTTCAGCGTGGTTTTTTTCGCCGAAAATCACCACTTGTCCGTCCACCATTTGCATCTCTTTCCATGATTTTTGAATGCTTTTCTGCAGTTGAAGTACAATAGGACATGTGGCATCAATGACGTCAATGTTATGTTGACGTGTAAATTCATATGTTGATGGCGGCTCACCATGTGCCCGAATCAACACTTTTTTACAACCAAAATTTGATAAATCTTTAGTATTAATTATTTTTAGACCAAGACGATATAAACGATTTATTTCCAATTCATTATGAACAACATCACCAATGCAATAAAGGTCTTTTCCTTTTTTCAGTTCATTTTCGGCACTTTCGATGGCACGAACCACACCGAAACAAAAGCCGGCATCTTTATCTATCGTAATAATCATTTTGTATCTTTTTTGATCTCTTTGGGTTTAGCTATACGTTTGGAAAATAATTTGTCGATATTTGCTGAAAACGTAATATAATTGGGTGACCCGGCCAAATGATAGGTTGAACGAGCATAATCAATCGAAAAACGTCTGAAGTTCAATCCAATTCCCCAGCTAAAACCCACCATACCGCGTTTAGTCTCCGTTTTCAATTCTTGTCTCCGTTGATAATTGTAACCGCCACGAATGGCCACCACTTTAGCAATCGTAAACTCACCGCCAATCACAAAATGGCGCATCAATTTATCGCCAAAAGCAGCTATATCGCTCTTTTCGTTACTACGTTCTCCGGTCATAGGGTCATATTCCCAATAGCGTGGATCATCGTAAGTCAAATCCCATTTTTGAATGTTGTTGTACATAATTGTATAACGAAAAGGTAAATGTTTCAACTTTTGAGAGATTCCGATGGCTAAATCGAAAGGAAGCCAATTAGAATTTCCTGTAACGTAGGGATTTACCATATATCCGAAGTTACGGGCAACTACAGAAACCGTAAAATCATCATCAGGAATATAGTAACTGGCAGCCACATCCACACCCACACCAAAAGCGTTGTAATCGTCATAAAGACTTGAATAGATGAGCTTTGCGTTGGCTCCTATTGACCAACGAGGTGTCAAATTGCGACCCCAACCGATATTTAAAGCCAACTCATTGGCTGAAAAAGTATTATCTGTCTGGATGCCGGTATAATCGGCTTCTTTAAATTTTCCATAGTTGATAAATTGCATAGTTGCCATAAAACTACCCGCCTTATCAAAAGTTCTTGAATAAGCAGCATATCCATAATTGATTCCGGCATAATAGTTTATATAATTTAATGCAGCACTATTATGAATTTCGGGTGTAATAAACGATGGATTCATCAAAGCATTGTTGATGTCGCCGTCTTTTGCCGGCAACCACGATCCTCCCATGGCTGCTATTCGAGCAGAATTGGTTAAGGTTAGAAAATCGAATGAGTGATTTCCTCCGGTTTGCGAAAAAATTGTTGTAGAGAACAAAAAAAGTCCTGCTATATAAAAGGAACGTAAAGTTCTGATTTTAAATCCCATAAAAATTTCTGTTTTCCGACAAACCTTTATTAATTTATCGATTGCAAAAATAACGTTTGATTGAAAAGAATAGTATAAAATTTTGTTTTTATCCAAAAGGTGATTTTCATAGTATATCACTAAGAATTTGAAGAATAGTACAGTCGAACGCTTCTTGATATCGTGGTTTTTTAGAAGAAATATTTTTTGTGGCTATAACCATTTTATTATAATTTTGCCCCCCAAGAAAACTGCAACTGGTTCATCTGTGTTGCAGCATTGTAAATGATACCTTTATAATTTTTAATACATGAAAAAAGTTTTTTTATTGTTGGTGTTTTGTAGTTGCTGTCTTTGGGGCTTTAGTCAGCAAGAAAGCGCCATTGAATCTGAATTACAAGCTCAAATGAACCGTTGTAAAAGCGAAGAAATGATAGATGTTAATATCATTATGAAATCGCAATATGATCAAATGGAGATGCGTCTCAAATCTAATGTTTTTAAAACAAAAGAAAACAAAAGAGCTTTTGTTATTAATGAACTAAAAAGATTTTCAAAAGAGTCGCAATCGGGTATCATCAATGAACTGCAATCAATGGAACAAGGAATGCAGGTAAAAGAGATTAATGCTCATTGGATTTTTAACGGTATCAATTGTAAAGCCACTGTCGAAGCGATCGAAGCGTTGGCTTCCAATCCCGATATTTTAATAATCGGTTACAATAGAATGCAAAACTTGTTACCGGAAGGCGAAAAACCAACGAAAGACAATCCAACCAAAGAAATGGTGTACGCGATCACCAAACTTAATGTAAACGATGTTTGGGATTTGGGATTTACGGGTGAAGGTGTTATTATTGCTGTAATTGATACCGGCGTTAACTATAATCACGTTGATGTTGCAGACCACATGTGGGAAGATCCTGATTTTCCATATCATGGATTTGATTTTATCAATAATGATAATAACCCGATGGACGATATGGGACATGGTTCGCATTGCGCCGGCACAGTAGCAGGCGATGGCACAGCCGGAACACAAACAGGAATGGCACCTGATGCAACAATAATGGCTATTAAAGTGCTAAACAGCGATGGCGGCGGCAATGTTAATGCCATTTGTAGCGGTGTTGAATTTGCTGTTGAACA
>JAQUSR010000116.1 GCA_028710155.1 Bacteroidales bacterium
CATCGGTTTTTGTTTACACATTAGCCAACATTGTTACCGGAGAAATTGCCATTCGTCATAAAATCATGGGAGAGACTTCGTTTTTTATCATGGAGAATTTTGATGCATCATCTATTATCTCAATGACAGAAAACACTTTTTCTGATCCGAATATCCATCAAGTGCTTTGTGGATGGGTAGAATATTTTGAAGAAAACTGCGATGTATTAATGATGTTGGTAGAAAAAACGACAACTGAAAAAATAAAATTTAATCAATTAGAAATCAATAAATTGTATAATATTTAGTAATAAAAAACGTTACTGAAAAAATTTAAAACATTATGGAAGAATTAATTCTTGAATTGAAAAAAGAAATTATCGAAGTTTTAAACCTCGAAGATGTTAAACCGGAAGATATTGATAGTGATTCGCCATTATTTGGAGACGGATTGGGCTTAGATTCGATCGATGCCTTAGAATTAATCGTTTTGATGGAAAAAAATTATGGCATTAAACTGAACAATGCTGCCGAAGGACGCGAGATTTTCAAATCTGTACGTGTCATGGCTGAATACATTCAGAAAAATAGAAAGAAATAGTGGAGATGTCGGAAAGCATTGTTGTAACGGGAATGGGAATCGTTACCGCTTTGGGAAATGGTAAAGCAGACACGATGAATGCTTTACAAAAAAAACAAACCGGTATCGGGAAGATGCGTTATTTGCAGACTTCGCACGCTGATTTGCCTGTTGGAGAGGTGAAGATGAGCAACGAAGAAATGCGAGACTTTTTGAAGATTCCCGCCGATCAGATAACCACACGAACGCCTCTGATGGGAATGATTGCGTTACAAGAGGCTGCACAACAGGCAGAAATCATCACCAAACGTCCGAAAAAAATGGCTTTTATCAACGGAACAACTGTCGGTGGCATGGAGCAAAGTGAACTATTTTATCAAGATTTTTTTCAAGGCGTTCACACAGAATATATTGCCATGCACGATTGCGGAGCCGGAACAGAAGCTATTGCCGATACCATCGGTGGTTTCGATTTGATGACGACTATTTCAACAGCTTGTTCATCAGCTGCCAATGCTGTGATTTTGGGAGCCAATTTAATCAAAACCGGTCGTGTTGATGTTGCCGTTGTTGGCGGAACCGAAGGGCTAAGCAAATTTCATCTCAACGGATTCAACACTTTGATGATTTTAGACAAAAAACAATGCAAACCGTTTGATAAAGATCGTGTTGGATTAAATTTAGGAGAAGGTGCCGCATATATTGTTTTAGAAAAAGAGCAGTCAGCCCTTGAAAGAAATGTTCCTATCATTTGTCAGTTAAGTGGTTATGCCAACACTTGCGATGCGTATCACCAAACCGCCTCATCTCCGGACGGAGAAGGTGCTTTTTTAGCTATGCGTGATGCTTTGAAAGATGCTCATTTACAACCTAATGACATTGATTACATCAATGCACACGGAACAGGAACCGACAACAACGATGTCAGCGAAAGTGCTGCTATTGAACGAATATTTGGCGAAAACGCACCTTTCATTTCTTCAACAAAATCGTTTACAGGACATACGACTAGTGCCGCCGGTGGTGTTGAAGCAGTAATTTCTATTTTGGCGTTGCAAAATAATTTTATTCCCGTTAGTCTAAATTTTAAAAACAAGATGGAAAACAGCACTTTTACCCCTGTAACAGAAAATATTACGGATAAAATTCTCCATCACATTTTGACCAATTCATTTGGATTTGGCGGCAACGATTCTTCTTTGATTTTTTCAAAATTTGAACAACGATGAACCTTTATATACAAGCAGCTTCACAAATTTCCATTCAAGAACCGCTTTGCGAAGATTGGTTCGAGCATCCGATTTTTTATGAAGAACGGTATCAACGCGCCATTGACCCCGATTTTAAAATGTACATTCCGCCCATGGTTGCACGCCGAATGGGAAAATTGTTAAAACGAGCTTTGGTTACATCATCGAACGTTGTAGAAAATTCTGCTACTCAAAAAATTGATGCCATCATAACCGGAAGCGGTTTGGGCTGTATCGAAAATACCGAAAAATTCCTACAAGCGATGGTGCAAGAGGGAGAAGATTTTTTGCAACCGACTTTTTTCATGCAATCGACTCATAATACCATCAGTTCACAAATTGCACTGCATTTGAAATGTCATGGTTACAACAGCACCTACTCGCATCGCGGAACATCGTTTGAAAGTGGCTTGTTGGATGCATTTCAACAAATATCGTTGCAAAGAATTGATAATGCTTTAGTGGGCGGACACGATGAAATGACTCCCGATTATTTTACTCTTTTAGATCAAATCGGTTATTGGAAAAAAGGCGCTATCAACAGCGAAACCTTACGCAACAGCGATTCAGACGGTTCGTTTTCCGGTGAAACTTCTGTCAGTTTTATGATTGAAAACCGAAAAAAAGAGTTTTCGTTGTGCGAAATAAAAGCTGTGGATTTGTTGTATAAACCTTCAATAGAACGGATGCAAACAGCAGTTGACGACCTTTTAAAAAATCATCATCTAACATTGCAAGATATTGATTCTGTATTTGTTGGTATCAGTGGCGATGTGCAAAACGATACCATCTATCGAACTATGAAAAATAAAATTTTTCAAAATCGACCTTTGTGTTGGTACAAACATCTTTTCGGAGAATCGTTTTCTGCATCGGGTTTGGGAATGTATGCTGCAGCCATCTGTTTGCAAAAAAATTGTATTCCCGAACATCTTTTTTATCATCCGCAAAAACCGATGAATGGCATTAATAATATCTTGGTTTATAATCATTTCCAAAATAAGGATCACTCTCTAATTCTATTGTCGTCATGTTAAAACTCATCAGCTTGGTGATTGGGCAAAGCATTTTATTAGTGGCAGCTCAAACACTATTAAAAATCTCGGTAGAACTTTTCGGAAAATTTAGTTGGACGTGGACGTTTTTCAAAACCGCACTCACCACTTGGCAATTTGCTGCATCAGGCATTTGTGCCTTAACTTCCGTTTTTACATGGATGTACGTTTTGAAACATTATGAATTTAGTTTGGCATATCCTCTTCTTAGTATCAGCTATGTCATTGGTTTATTGGCGGCTTTTGTCGTTTTTCACGAAACCATTCCAACCACTCGTTGGATTGGGGTTATCATTATTATGATTGGGGTTTATTTTGTTGCTAAATAATATTTTAAGTATATGAAAAAGTTTTTTTGTAGTTTTATTTTAATTTTTTTAACCATTTTTTTTATTGTTGCACAACCTACTGGGTTCAAAGAGGTCAATGATAAAGCGATTTATTTAAGTCGCATTACTACTATGTCGAAGAATCTCATTTCTTTACAAAGCAATTTTGAACAAGAAAAAATCTCTTCTTTGTTAAGCGATAAAAGTATTTCCACCGGTATCATGTATTTCAAAACTCCTTCATCGTTGCGATGGGAATACAAAACGCCAAAACCTTTCGTTTTTATTCTTGACAACGAACAATTTATGATTAGAAATTCGGAAAAATCTTCTGTCAATTCTAATCGTATGTTCAAAGAAATCAGTCAATTAATCATCAGTTTAATGAATGGAGATGAATTGACTAAAGAACGAAATTTCACTACTCAATTGTTTACAAATGGTGATGATCTTTGGATTACAATGACACCAAAAAACAAACGAATTGAACAATTTTATACGTTGATTGAAATGAGAATCAACACATACAAAGCTGTTGCAGAACAAATTATCATGCACGAAACAACCGGCGACCAAACCATCATTCGTTTCAATCATCAGCAAAAAAATGCCATTTTTAACAATACTGTTTTTCAACTCAACTGAAAATGTTAAAAGACGACTTTTACTTTATTGAAAATTTGCAAGAAAATGATAATCAACAATGGATTCATTCCATTCGTTGGAATTTTGATCATATAATATTTTCTGCTCATTTTCCCGATCAGCCTATTGTTCCGGGAGCTTGTATTCTCGAAATCGTAAAAGAGTTGATTTCTGAAAAAACGGGTAGAAATTGGCACGTTCAACAAGTAAATCAATTAAAATTTCTTAATATCATTCGTCCTCAAGAATTTCTCAAAGTTGACGTAAACATTATATTAAAAGAGATGAATGACCATTTTTTGGAGGCAAAAGCAGTTGTCTCTTTCGATCAAGTTATTTTTTCAAAAATTTGTTTGAAATTATTTTCATAATCACAAATGACTGACAATTATATTATTACAATCAAAGAGCAGATGAAAAATCTGAAAATTTGTCTGTTGATTCCAACTTACAACAATGAATCTTCCATTGGCGAAGTTGTTGCAATAGCATTATCGTATTGTAATGATATTATTGTAGTTAACGATGGCGCTACTGATAAAACGCCTGAAATTATTGCCGGTTTTTCCAACAACATCGTAGCAATCGGTTACACAAAAAATCGAGGCAAAGGCTTTGCGCTGAAAACGGGTTTTGAGGAAGCACGGAGAAGAGGTTTTCGTTACGTTATCACCATGGATTCTGACGGTCAGCACTTTGCCAACGATTTACCAAAATTCGTTCAAACCATCACGCAACATCCTGATTGTTTGATTATCGGAAGTCGCTCTTTTTCCAATCCCAATATGCCACACGGCAACACTTTTGCCAATCGTTTTTCCAATTTTTGGTTCACTGTTCAAACAGGATTAAAACTCCCTGATACTCAAACCGGTTTTCGATTATATCCACTGCAAAAAATGAAAAAAATGGGTTCTTTCACCCATCGCTACGAAGCAGAATTGGAACTTTTAGTGCGTTGTGCTTGGAGAGCCATTCCCATCATTCCGATTGATATTGAAGTGTATTATCCGCCACAAAACGAACGCATTTCGCATTTTCGACCGAAAAAAGATTTTGCACGAATCAGCGTTTTGAATACCGTTTTATGTTTTGTCTCTATCTTTTATGGTTATCCTTCGATGCTGATACACAAACTTTTCATTAAATCATGAAACAAATCATTGCCAAAATATATCGTTATTTTCAACAGCATCCCATTTTGTTGCGTTGCTTTTTGCTGCTCCTTGTAGCTTTGTGCATCTGGAGTGTTTTGCGAATTCATTTTGTAGAAGACATTATTAGTTTTCTACCACAAAACAAAGAAAATGAACGTATTAATTACGCCTATCAACACATCGGTGCTGCTAACAAAATTATGATTAACGTAGCATCAAAAGAAAAAGAACCTGATATTGATTTAATTACTGAAGCAGTCGATGATTTAGTGCAACGATTGCAAGAAAACGATACGTCACAACACATCAAAGAGATCTTCTATATTGTTGATCAACAAAAGATTTTGTCGATTTCGCAATTCATTGTTCAAAATATGCCCTTCTATCTTTCCGAGGCAGACTATCATCGGATGGATAGCCTTGTTGAACCCGAAAACATCGAAAAAGCACTTGCCAACAACAAAGAGATGTTACAAACGCCGATGGGCTCGATGATGAAAAATTTTATGGTTCTTGATCCATTGCATTTTTCCAATGATATTTTACAGAAATTGAGCGATTTGCAACTGAATGCCGGTTTCCAAACACACAACGGATACATTTTCAATAAACAAGGAACAGAAGCCATTATTGCCGTCTCGTCGAATTATCCCGTGAGCGAAACAATTTTTAATGCACTATTAGTCAAAGATATAGAAAACGCAATTGCCGCCACGGAACAACAATTCGACTCAAAAATCGACATTGACTGCATCGGTGCCGCCATCATTTCCATCAGCAATGCTCAACAAATCAAACGCGATAGTTTTATCTCAACCGGTCTTGCCCTGATTTTGATTTTGGCACTATTGATGTATTTTTTCCGTGATGTTCGCGCTTTGTTTATCATATTGTTTTCCATAGCTTTTGGCGGCTTGTTCGGACTTGCTTTTTTATCATTGGTGCAAAATTCGGTTTCCATTATTGCCATTGGAGCCGGATCGATCATTGTGGGCATTGCCGTCAACTATCCGTTGCATTTTTTAGCACATTATCAGCAAGGTTATAGTAAAGAACAAACCATAAAAGATGTTGTAGCTCCGTTAGTTACAGGAAATATCACTACAGTCGGTGCCTTTTTGAGCCTGATTTTTATCAGCTCCGATGCCATGAAAGATTTGGGCATTTTTGCCTCAATGTTGTTAGTGGGAACTATTTTGTTTGTTTTGATTTTTTTACCGCATTTGTTTGGTAAAAAACTGTTTTCCAAGCAAAACCGACAAAATGATCAACTCACTTTCAAACACATTGCCTCATTTAATCCCGAAAAAAGTAAGATTTTTGTGTGGAGCATCGTGTTGCTTACCATTCCGTTGTTCATTCTCAGCAAACAAACTTCGTTTGAGACTAACATGAACACTATCAACTACATGACTGATTCTCAACGACAAAAAATCAACAAAATTTTGCAAGACACCGAAAGCACTCATGCTTCGTTATATTGTGTTGCTGAAGGATCAACGATGGAAAATGCTTTGCAAAATTACGAACAAATGGTGCCGGTGATAGACTCCTTGCTTCGCGACAGCATTGTATTGAAAAAAAGCGGAATCGGGATATTCTTGCCTTCAAAAGCACTTCAAAAAGAGAAATTGGAACGTTGGAATGATTTTTGGAATGAGAAAAAACTAGTTTTTTTAAACGATTTTCACCGTCTTTCAGTCAAAGAGGGTTTTACCGAAACTGCCTTTTTACCATTCGAAAATTTGATCACTAAATCATTTGATATTGAAGATATTAACTATTTTTCTCCCATTGTTTCTAACGTAGCCGATAATTATTTGAGCGATGAAGAAAACCGATCAATGGTTTATACCATCCTTGAAATGTCGGCAGAAAAAATACCTGTCGTGGAAGAAAAAATCGACCACGTCAGCGAACAAATTTTCTCTTTCGATAATCGTTCTTTGATTAATAGAATGGTAGATGCGCTTTCCGATGACTTTGATTATGTTTT
>JAQUSR010000117.1 GCA_028710155.1 Bacteroidales bacterium
AATTGCTCTACCATTCAAATGGTCATGGCTTTACATCCACTTCATCAACATTTTGGCATCAAACGATTGGTCATTTCCACGTATCAATCTGTTTCCGGAACAGGCATGAAAGCCGTTCAACAGCTTTTTGGAGAACGTCTTGGTGAAAAAGTGGAAAAAGCATACCCCTACCCCATTGATTTGAACGTTTTACCGCACGGAGGCAATTTTTTGGACAATGGATACACCACGGAAGAAGAAAAATTAGTCAACGAAACACGTAAAATACTAAATGATAATACAATAGCGATCACAGCTACTGTCGTACGAGTTCCTGTAATAGGTGGACATTCTGAATCTGTAAATGCGGAATTGTGTCACCCTTACGAATTATCGCAAATTCGTGAATTATTGGAACAATCAAAAGGCATTGTCGTTCAAGATGATCCATCCAACAACATCTATCCAATGCCCATTTTTGCTCATCAAAAGAACGAAGTTTTTGTGGGACGCATCCGTCGCGATTACTCACAACCCAACACCTTGAATATGTGGATTGTATCTGATAATTTGCGTAAAGGAGCAGCCACTAATGCCGTTCAAATTATTGAATATTTGATGGATCACCAATTAAATTAATGACGTGCAAATACATCATCAAATTTCGGAATTATTACACTTACAACATCCTATAGTCACTATTGGAACTTTCGACGGTGTTCATCGGGGACATCAACAAGTGTTGCAAACCATGGTTTCTTTAGCCCGACAACAAAAAACCGAATCGGTGGTCATTACCTTTATTCCCCATCCGCGCATTGTGTTATACGGAAAAAATCAATTGGTTAAAATGATTAATACCCAAGAAAAAAAAGAACAACTTCTTTCCCAATCGGGTGTTGATCATTTGCTTATTTTGCATTTTACACCGGAATTTTCTCAACTTTCTCCCGAACAATTTTTTGCCGAATATCTATCAAAAATCGATATCGGAACATTGGTTATCGGCTATGATCACCACTTTGGCAACCACAGAAAAGGGGGCATCGACAATATCAAAAATCTGCAAAGAAAGTACGATTTCAACATTATTGAAGTCAAAGAAACCGCTTTTGAAGGGATGCATGTCAGCTCAACTGTCATTCGCGAAGCACTGAATAATGGAGAAGTTGCCTTAGCCAATCGAATGTTAGGCTACGAGTATTCGTTGACGGGTATTGTAGTTCATGGCAATCAAAACGGCCGTTTGATGGGCTTTCCTACTGCCAATTTAGCTATCGAAGATCAATACAAAATTATTGCTGCCAACGGTGTTTATGCTAATCATGTTTGGATCGATGAAAAATGTTATAACGGAATGAGTAACATTGGATTTCGTCCTACTATCAACGATGGACGTTTCAGTATCGAAGTCCATATTTTCGATTTCAACGAAGATATTTACGGAAAAACCATCTCAGTAAGTTTCATTGAACGAATTAGAAACGAAATAAAATTCAAGAATCTGGAAGATCTAAAAGCGCAATTACAACAAGATATGACGTTGATTCAACAACGTTTTTCAAAAAAATAACAAAAAAGGTTGGCTCTCACGAACCAACCTTTTTGATGACACTTTGTCAAGAACTATTTTTTACAACATTTGTCGCATTCTAAACAATTCCAAACCAAAGCCGAAAGCGCAGCACCTACAAACGGAGCCACAATAAACAGCCATAGTTGCGATAATGCCTGACCACCTTCAAACAAAGCCGGTCCTATGCTGCGTGCCGGATTCACCGATGTTCCGGTAATAGGAATGCATACAATGTGAATCAAAACCAAAGTCAATCCAATGGCTAAACCGGCAAAATTGGAATTACCTTTAGTGCTGCTGGTAACGCCTAAAACCACTAAAACAAAAATGAAAGTGAATACAGCTTCTGCAATGAAAGCTGTTGTTGTGCTGCACGTAAAACCATTGGCACCTGTTTGTGTTGCCGTTACATCAATACCTTGCACCAAAGCATACAAAATGGCAGAACCGATGATGGCTCCAATCACTTGAAAAACCATATACAAAATGGCATCTTTACTGCTCATTCGTTTCGAAAGCCATACACCCAAAGTGATGGCCGGATTGATGTGACAACCCGAAATTCCACCGATGCAATACGCCATCGCCACCACAGAAAGTCCAAATGCAAATGCGACTGTCAAAACTTGTGCGGTTGTTCCACAACCACCGTTAAAAACTGCACTTCCGCAGCCTAACAAAACCAGAACCATTGTTCCGATCATTTCTGAAATGTACTTTTTCATCATGATAAATTTATTAATTATAATCTCTACAAAAGTACATCAAACAAAGATATAAAAATGTTTTTTTTTGCAATATTAAATTTTTGCAAATCAAAGTAATAATAAAATCATTATCAAAAATTTGATTTCAAAATTCTTAATTTCGATGATTTTGTTTCCAAAAATGTCAATTATTTCAACAAGATCTATAAATTATGATGCCAACATCAAAATTAAACGTAACTTTGCAGCCGTAAAAAAATTTTTTTATGTCATACATTTACAAAGAAAAACCGTTTTCAAAAAAATGGTTTATCAGCTATAGTTTAATCATTATCGGAGCTTTCATCCTCTCCTCCGGTTTTGTGTTCTTCATCACACCTTATCATATTGTTCCGGGCGGCGTTTACGGTATCTCCATCATTATTCACAAATTTTTCAATACACCTATTGGAGCTATTGCCCTTTGTTTTGATATTCCTTTGACAATCATTGGATTTTTAATTTTAGGACCACGTTTTGGAGCCAAAACCATTGTCGGTTTCACCCTGACGGCACTTTTTGTTGATGGTTTAACGATGATGTACGACAATTTCAATGGTCCGGAATTAGATGGTTTTGCTCCGTTAATTACCGATGATGCCTTGTTATCTTCCATTTTCGGAGGTGTCATTATCGGTTTGGGATTAGGATTGATTTTCAAATCAAAAGCCACATCAGGCGGAACAGATATTATTTCGATGATCGTATCAAAATACACCAAAATACCTCTCGGACAATCCATTATGATTGTTGATTCTTGCGTTGTTTTGGGCGGATTAATTGCTTTCGATGATTGGAAAATACCTTTTTATTCATTAATTGTCATTTTCATCACCGGAAAAGTGGTTGATTTAGTCATGCAAGGCGGCAACTACGATAAAACGTTGTTTATTGTCAGCCAAGAATCTACAAAAATTCGCGATTATATCATCAATGATTTGAACCGAGGCGGCACTCTTCTCAAAGGACAAGGTATGTTCAATTACGA
This sequence comes from Bacteroidales bacterium, assembly GCA_028710155.1. Lineage (GTDB taxonomy): Bacteria > Bacteroidota > Bacteroidia > Bacteroidales > WRLA01 > WRLA01. The sequence goes on from JAQUSR010000117.1 coordinate 3,290, forward strand.
TGATAAAAATGTGATTTTCACTACAGTCAGTCGTCGCGAAATGGCTATGTTGCAAAGCTATATTCACGAAGTAGATCCCAAAGCTTTTATGACTGTTGTGGATGCCAACGAAGTTTTGGGAGAAGGTTTTAAATCATTAAAAGACAAAGTTTTATCATAATTCATTTTAATTTTTAGATTATGTCGTTTCGGAATTTATTAAAAAAGAAGTACTTTTATGTTAATGTATTATTAGCCGTCGTTGTATTGATTGCTATCATATTCATTGTTTTGCTTTGGATGAAAAACTACACCCGACATAACGAAAACATTGAAATTCCCGATTTTATTGGTAAACAAATGGATTCGTTGATAGAATATGCCGAGACCAACAATATGCGTTATGTGATTATGGACAGCATTTTCGATGACGAAAAGCCCAAAGGAAGTATCGTTTTACAAAATCCACAACCCTACGCACATATTAAAACCGGACGAACCATTTATGTTTCCATCGTTGCTCAAGCACCCGAAATGTCGGTGGTTCCTAATTTAATTAATCTTTCTGTCCGACAAGGAATTAACATTTTGAAGAGTAATGATTTAAAGGTTGAAAAGATTGAATTTATCGAAGGTTTCGACAGAAATTCCATTCAACAAGTACTTTTTAAAGGAAAAAATATTGCAGAAGGTGAAAAGGTGTTAAAAAATTCTGCCCTGACCATTATTGCTTCAAAAGGCGATCGACAACAATACAAATTGGTTCCTAACATTATCGGAATAACTGAAGAAGAAGCTATTAACATCATTCATAGCAATTCGTTTAATGTCGGAAAAATTGAGCGAGATCAAATCACCAACAATGCTCAATATTTTGTATATTATCAAACTCCCGCTAAAAATTCAGCCCAACTTTTGGGCACTCCTATCAATTTGAAATTAACCATTCAAAAAAGCGAAATTGAAAAATTGCATGAAGAAACTTTATTAATAGATAGTACTCTGTCTAACAATTACGAAGATTCAATATTAAATAATGATCTTGATTTTCAAGATGAATAAAAATTTTAATTATGAAAAAAAACCGATTTCTCATCATAGTAATAGCATTGGCTACAGCGATAATATTATATTTTTTAATACGTTTAGACGAGATTTCTACTCATTCACTCACTAATTCTAAAAATATCATGGATACAACTGAAAATCAAACATTAAATACCATTTTTAATCGAAAAAGCGTTCGGAATTTCACCAAAGATGAAGTTTCTCATGAACAATTAGAACTTTTGTTGCGTGCCGGAATGGCAGCTCCCACTGCTCGCAATGTTCAACCATGGGCATTTGTAGCTGTTACCGAAAGAGCTATTTTAGACACTTTAGCAACATATTTACCTTATGCAAAGATGTTGTTTCAAGCACCGTCTGCCATCATCGTTTGTGGCGATTTAGAAAAATTGGGTGATATGAAAACCGACTATTGGATCATGGATTGCAGTGCTGCCACTCAAAATATTTTGCTTGCTGCCGAATCCATCGGTTTGGGAGCCGTTTGGACAGCCGCCTATCCGCAATCCGATCGTGTGGATGCCGTTACACGAACTTTGCATCTTCCCGATAATTTCATTCCGTTGTGTGTCATCCCGATAGGTGTACCAACAGGAGTCGATCAACCAAAAGACAAATTTAAAGCAGACAACATTCATTGGCAACAATGGTAATAAGTCGTTTTTGGGACAAAACATTCATCACGTGGAAAATCACTTTCGTAGAATCTTTACTATTGGCGAAACGGTTTTAGACATTTTGTTTAAAAACGATGTTGCCATCCGTTCAATAGTTGGCGGATCAATGTTGAATGTAGCCGTTTCTTTAGCTCGAATGGGATGTAATACTCATTTAATCAGTGAAATAAGCAATGATTTGTGTGGCAATCTTATTCTTCGTTTTTTAAAAAACAACCACATAGAGACCAACTCACTTTTCATCAGCGAAGATGGACAAACGGCAATTTCAATGGCATTGTTGGACAAAAATAATGATGCTCAATATGAATTTTACAGAGCTTTTCCTGAAAAACGATTATCCATTTCTATCCCTACTTTTACCGACACCGATATTGTTGCCTTCGGGTCGTTTTTTGCCATCAACGAAGCTGTTCGAAAACCTTTGTTATCCATCGTTTCTGCAGCCAAAGATGCAGAAGCCATTATTTTCTACGATCCCAATATTCGCCAAAATCATTGTCCGCTCAGCGGCTCCGCTCTTCGTTTGATTGAAGAAAATATTGCTTTGTCAGACGTGGTACGCGGTTCTAATGAAGATTTTTTAAACATATTTAATACCAACGATTTATCTGAAGTGTACAAAAGTATTTCTTTAAATGGATGTCGGCATTTGTTGATGACATGCGGCAAAGAAGGCGTGTGGTATCAAAACGAAAACTTACAACTGCATCTACCTTCAAAACCCATTCAACCGGTGAGCACAATTGGTGCCGGTGATACCTTTAACGCAGGCTTTTTATACGGTCTCGTCCAAAACAATATTTTTAAAAATAATTTCACCTATGAGCTTCAACAACATATCTCCTCCATCATTCAAAATTCCATTGAGCTATCAAGCGAGGTTTGCATGAGCGAAGAGAATTATGTTGCCGTTAATTGTAACATTCAATAATTCAATCCATTAAAGTTGAAAATAAAAGTCGTTTTTTTTGCAAAGTGCTTTTTTATTCGCTTTATCCCAATCCCCATCTCCTATTTTTGAATATTTATACGACAAATTCCTTCATTCAAAGATTATTGAACCACCAACATTCGTCTTCATAATGAATGTTCTTAATGTTAAATATTTGTGCTTTTGTTCTCAAAAAAACCTATTTTTGTAAACTTTTTAAGAAAGCATAAAACATTTGATTATCAATACTATAAAATATGAATCAAGATTTTTTACAAAAAACCGACCCCACAGCCAAACGAATTTGGAATGCGTTGGAAGCACATTATTATGAAGTATCGGGCAGTTTACAAGAGCTGTTTACTCCCGACCGTTTTGAAAAATGCTCATTGACCTTCAATGATTTGTTGGTGGATTATTCCAAAACACACGTCAACGAAACAACGATGAAACTTCTGTTTCAATTAGCCGACGAATGCCGACTCAAAGAAGCTATTGAAATGATGTTTGATGGTGTAAAAATCAACGAAACAGAACATCGAGCAGTGCTGCACACGGCTTTACGCAATGTATCCAATCGTCCGGTTGAAGTTGACGGCATCGATGTTATGCCTGAAATTCGAGCCGTTTTGCAAAAAATCAAAACGTTTAGCGAAGCGTTGCATCAAGGAAAACACTGCGGTTTTTCCGGTAAAAAAATTGATACCATTGTCAATATCGGCATCGGCGGCTCCGATTTAGGTCCGGTAATGGCTTGCAAAGCCTTGAAACATTATGCTGTTGAAGGCATGAAATGTCATTTTGTTTCCAACGTTGACGGCGCGCACATTCACGAAACGTTGAAAGATTGCAATCCCGAAACTACTTTATTTTTGATTGTGTCGAAAACTTTTACCACGCAAGAAACCATGACCAACGCACAAACTGCCCGTCAATGGTTTTTGAAACATGCACCTGAAAGCGAAATAGGGAAACATTTTGTGGCGGTTTCTACCAACGAAAAAGCGGTGGAAGATTTTGGAATTGA
>JAQUSR010000118.1 GCA_028710155.1 Bacteroidales bacterium
CATGTTTATTATTATATTCTGCCCGGATGAGATGTACAACCGTTTCTCCTTGTTTCAGGACAGGCTGCACAGAGGAGAGCCACTCATTGAATTCTTTCTTTTTTTTATCCATTTCAACAAGTCTTCTTCTCTCTTTTTCTGCTTCCTGAAATACAATAATCTCTTCTTTATTATATTTTTCCGTACTTATAGCGATGTCTACAGACAAACTCTGAAAGCACGAAGTACATAATTGTCCACCATCTTTCAGTCTTCCTCCTACTCCGGTGTTGTAGATGTTAAGTTTTTTACCGCACACGGAGCACTGTTTTGCGCGGGACTTATTTTTGGATCCTTGCACAATAAAAAAAATGCTGCAGGCTATCAGACCTAGCAAGCCAATCAAAGGCATTACAAAACAAAGTACAATGCTTATCAACAAAAGTATAACTACTAGATTTGTCTTATTCATGAAAATAAATTTTTTGCAAAATTAGTATTTTTTTAATTCGTTGTATTTCAAATTATTGCAAAGTGTTTAATTTTAATTATTTATTGCCTGAATCTTCTTTATATCGCTCCACCTTTCTGCTTGTTTATATAATTCAAGACTTTCTTTAGGCACGTAAAGTGTCAATTGTTTGGCATCTCTTAGAAATTTCAAGCACTTGGCGCACGGGTTCATGATTATTGGTGGCTTTACGGCATAAATGAACATCTCTTTTAGATTTTCACATTCATCAAAAGCTCGAAAATCGATATATTCAAGTGATGCGGGTAATTCAATTTTTCTTAAACCGGTACAATTGTAAAAACAACGATGTTTAATAGTCGTAAGAGTATCAGGAAAATTAATATTTTCGAGACTTTTACAACTCGCAAAGGCACACAATCCAAGTTCCTTAACTCCTTCAGGCAACACCACTGTTTTTAAAAATGAAGAGTCAATAAATATGTCAGATATACTTTCCAGATTCTTTGGAGCAATGAATGTTTCCAACCTTGAATGGTAAGTAAATTCCGGCAAAAAAGGATCATCCAAAATAGAGTCACCCAAATCTAAAACAATCAGAGCCGGAGAATTATCTAAATCGATAATATAATTGTCATCTTCGTCAAAAGTACCCTCGCTGGTGCACATGTCGTCCAAAACATTAAAATCATCGAAATTCAAAGGACCACTAATTTTTAGATGACTAATGAACATTCGTTCATTTTTGGGAATGTACTTATGCAATGAACCTGCTCTTTCAAGCGTTACATTTTTTTTTATTGTTTCCATGATAGATTATCTTTTGATGAAGTAAAATATTCTTATTTCAAACCCCAAACCACAGTAACATCGTCAGAAGCTCCCAAGTCGTCGGGTGTGATATTGAGTGATGAATCACAGCAGCACATTGCTTCATCGTTAGAGCGAATGTTGCGAGTTTCTTCGTATATGTAAATATCATGGTGCGAATAGTTGATCGAGACAATTTCACTCAATTCTGCATTGGCCGCTTTTGCCATGATTTCAGCTTTTTCCTTGGCATCTATCACAGCTTTTTCGAGCATACGAAGTTCTACAGCATGGACATCCTTTACGGTATAACCTATCTCAATCTCTACTTCCGGCACGTGGCGACCAATTTCTTTCATTAATTTCCCCAACAACTGTGTGTCCATTCCCAAATCGATTTTCATCTGCTGATCGAGTTCAAACCCGACAAATAGTTCTTTCCAATTATCGTATTTGTCTTTTACCGATTTTGTCTTTTTAGAGATGTCGAAATGAAAAGTTCGTAGCTCATTGGGGTCGATATTCAAATCTTCCAAACATTTTTTCAAAGCCTTGTTATTCTTGTCGGCAAGTTCAAACGTATCGTCATAAGTGTTTCTTACGCCGATGTTATTGATGGTTAAACGTGTAACGTCCGGTGTAACCTTTACACTGCCATGTCCGGTTACGGTGATGTGTCTTGTTTCCATAATTAATTCTCCTTCTTTTTTAAATAAATAATAATTCCAATTTGATCTTCAGGTTGTTCTTGTGATGAAATGCGGTTGATGCGCACGTCGAAAATATCGGTATAGCCCATCTCGCAAAATTTGCTAATGTCTTCGTTTTCACTGCGTGGAATGAAACCGAGTTTATATTCGCCATAGTAGAGTGCCACAGCATAGGGATCGAATTTGTTGTCTTCTTCTCGTTTGAGTTGCAATTGAGAACCGATTTTCAATTCGTTAAATACAATCGGTCCGTCCCAATAGATAAATCCTGCCACATGGCAATCGATGAAATGTCTGCGTTTTTTGAGATCCATATCTTTGTGTTTTAAAATTCAATGCAAAGATATGATCATTATTTTGACAGTTTTTGACAAACCAAAAAATTTATTTTAAAGGCTACTTTTGGTCATCAAAAATTGTTTGTCGGTCGCAATTTTTGGATTTATATATTTCACAAAATGCATCATATAAGCACTTTACTGCTTTCTTGAAAAAAATGAACGGCTGAAAAAAATTGTTGTTCATCCACAATGCGAAAAACGGAGTACCCCCGAATTTCTTTGTTTTTTCAAATTTTTTTGTTGTGAACATAAATTTTTGGCTACAAGATCAGAATTTTTCCTTCGAGTTTCAGACAAGAACTCAAATGGTGTAGAAACTTTTGGACAAGATACCGACTAAAAAAAAAGCAGTTCCCTTTCAGAAACTGCTTTGTATTGTCGAAATAAATTAACGACTTAGTCTTTTGCCAAGAAAGCGTACGGATAGTTGGTAGGTGGCACCAAGTTTTCTTTCACGGCGCGTGGCGATGTCCAACGGAGCAAGTTCCATGCAGAACCGGCTTTGTCGTTGGTGCCTGAGCAGCGCGATCCGCCAAAGGGTTGTTGTCCTACAACGGCACCGGTCGGTTTATCGTTGATGTAGAAGTTGCCGGCAGCATATTTCAATTTGTCGTAAGCCTTCAGCATCAATGCTCTATCAGCACAGAAGATTGAACCCGTTAAAGCATATTGTGAAGTGGTGTTGCACAAATCCAATGCTTCATCATATTGGTCGTCTTCATAAACATACACAGTCATGATAGGTCCAAAAATCTCTTCTACGATTGATTTGTAATGTGGATCTTTTGCTTCAATCAAAGTCGGTTGAATGAAGTAACCTTTTGATTTATCGCCTGTTCCGCCAAAAATAATCTCTGCATCTTTCGAATTTTTGGCATGTTCGATGTAGCTCATGCAGTTGTCGAACGATTTTTCGTCGATGACGGCGTTCACAAAATTGTCGAATTCGGTAACGTTGCCGACTTTAATTTCCGACAACATTTGTCCGATAATCGGTTTCACTTCGCCCCACAAAGTTTTGGGAATATAAGCGCGTGAAGCTGCCGAGCATTTTTGACCTTGAAATTCGTAGGCACCGCGAACGATAGCTGTTGCCACTTGTTTCGGACAAGCCGATTTGTGAGCCACGATGAAGTCTTTTCCGCCGGTTTCGCCCACCAATTTCGGATATGATTTGTATTTTTCGAGGTTTTCGCCGCATTTTCTCCAAATGCTGTTGAAAACTTGAGTAGAACCGGTGAAGTGAACGGCTGCAAAATCTCTGTCGTTCAAGCAAACATCGGCAATCATGCTGCCGCTGCCCGGTAAAAAGTTGACAACGCCATCCGGTAATCCTGCCTCTTTGTACACTTGCATCAAAACATAATTCGATAACAATGAGGTTGTTGACGGTTTCCATACGCAGGTGTTGCCCATCAAAACCGGTGATAAACAGAGGTTGGAAGCAATAGATGTGAAGTTAAACGGTGTGATGGCTAACACAAAGCCTTCTAACGGACGATATTCTACACGGTTGATAACCAACGGTTCTGAAATAGGTTGGTTTTTGTAGATGTCAGCCATGTAATATGAGTTGAAACGCAAGAAATCTATGGTTTCACAAGCCGAGTCAATTTCTGCCTGCATCGGGTTTTTACCTTGTCCGAGCATAGCTGCTGCGTTGATGATATAGCGATATTTGGTAGCTATAAGTTCGGCAATTTTCATAATGATGGATGCGCGTTCCACCCATGGAGTAGCTTCCCATTGTGCGTGGGCTGCCATGGCTGCATCAATAGCCATTTTCACCTCTTTTTCGGTTACTGCGTGATAGGTTGCCAAAACATGTTGATGGTCGCAAGGCGATACCACTTTACCGATTTTTCCGGTTCTGATCTCTTTACCACCGATAATAATCGGAATTTCAACGGTTTCTGATAAAGTTTTGTTAAGAGCTTCTCTTAATAATTTACGTTCCGGTGAGCCGGGGGCATAACCTTTTACCGGTTCGTTTTTTGGAAAATCAAATTGATAAATTGCGTTATTCATATCTTTATGTTTAATAAAAAATTCAATTGTGCAAATTTAATGCTTTTCATGATTGAAAAATCGTATATTTTTTTTTCAAAATCGATTGATTGATACTAAATTAGATTCAAATTTCTCCGTTGACGGGTTACCTCAAACAGCATAATTCCGGTGGCAACCGACACATTCAACGAGTTGATTTCGCCATACATCGGAATTTTGACGGTGGTGTTCGACAACTTCACATATTCGGGCGAAACGCCGTCCTCTTCTGATCCCATGATGATGGCAACCGGCGTAGTCATATCTACATCGTTGTAAAAATTGTTGAATTTTTCGGAAGCAGAAACAACAGCTATGCCACTGTCTTTCAAAAATTTGATAGTTTCTTTGAGGTTGTATTCGCGACAAATCGGCATTCTGTTTAAAGCACCGGCAGACGTTTTCACGGCATCGCCACAAATCAACGCATGACCGCGAGACGGCACAATGATGGCATGAACGCCGGCACATTCGGCTGTGCGCACTATGGCACCAAAATTCCGAACATCGGTAATGCGATCCAACATCAACAAAAAAGGCACCTCGCCGCGCTCGTAAATCATGGGCAGCATCTGTTCAATGGAGGTATATTCAATGGCAGACATATAGCACATCGCCCCTTGATGATTGACATTGCCCATTTTGCGAAACCAATCGTTGGGAACGTGTTGCATCGGAACAGAAAGTCGTTCTGCCTCCGTTCGCAACTCTGCCACATTTTGCCCCCGCAATGCCGATGAAACAACAATTTTTTCTACCTCACGACCGGAGCGCAACGCTTCCAAAATCGGGTGAATACCGTAGATAAACTCCTCTTTTTTCAAACTTTTATTTTTTAGGTTTTGTGAGGTGCAAAGTTATATGATAATGTTACTTTTTCAAAAGTTTTTTTACAAAAAAATATAAAAAGCGTTACCGCATCGATAACGCCTTTAACTTTTTGGTAATCTTTGAATTAAAAATTATAATAAAATCCTAATTTGGTGGTGGAACCATTCAAATTTAATCCGAAACCTTTTCGCATCCATTGATCGTGTTCGCCGTTGCTGTAGCCTAAAAATCCAAAGCCGGCAATGGCACACCAATGTTCGTTGAAAGTCAAAGCGATACATGGTTTAACACCAACTTGAAAACCGGTGTAATGAGTCTTGGTTTGTGTTAAATCAACCTTGTCATAGACAACATTTTCGCCAAAAGCCAAATTAACCGCTCCGTCTAAAAACACCGAAACCATCCCTTTTTTGTAAAACGTCCAAAGAACGTAAGGGCATACCAAAAATGCCGAAGAATGATCTTTTTTGTCACAATGTTGATAGGAATAATAATCGCCCGAATAACCTAACGCCATAGCAACGGACCAATGTTCGTTAAAATGATGGCCCACATCGGGTAAAAGAGAAAAAGAAGTGTGGTTTTTTAATGGATAATCAGCATTTAATGTCGCCGATTCCTGATCATTGCCTGTCCAAAAGCCCATACTGCCGCCGATAAACCATCCTTGAGCATCAGCCGACCATAAAGTAACGGCTATCAATGCCATTGTAATAAAAACTTTTTTCATACTTTTTTACTTTTTTCTATTTGTTAATCTGTCATTTAAAACTATTCTTTTAGAGCACGTGCAATTTTTAATGATTACTTGAAATATGTATTTTTTTTTCATCCCACCATTACAACTTCCGGCAATAAGTCAATTCCAAATTTTTGTTTGACAGTCGATTGCACTTTTTCCATTAACTGCAAAATCTCAGCCGAAGTGGCGTTTTTGTGATTCACGATCACCAACGACTGTTTATCGTGAATGCCGGCATCGCCCATTCTGAAACCGCGTAATCCGCATTGATCGATAAGCCAACCGGCTGCTAACTTCACCGTTTTTGCATCTATCGGATAAACAGGCATTTGTGGGTATTGTTGTTGCAATGTTTGGGCAACTTCCACTGCCACTTCCGGATTTTTGAAAAAACTGCCGGCACTGCCCAACACCTTTACGTCGGGCAACTTCTCGCTACGAATGGCAGCCACCACATCGCGAATATCCGACAAACAGGGACGGGTTATGTTACGCTTTTGTAACTCGTTGTTGATGGTGCCGTATTCGGTTTTCAAAACCGGTTTTTTACATAAAGTAATCGTTGCATTTACAACAAGCAAATCTTTGTATTCCTGCGTTTTGAAAATTGATTTACGATAACCGTATTGACATTCTTTTGTAGTGAAATTGCGGCGCTGACCGGTGATAAGATGAAATGTTGAAACCGACTGAATAACTTGCGAAAATTCGGCTCCGTAAGCTCCTATATTTTGCACAGACGCCCCTCCTACTGTTCCGGGAACAGACACCAAATTTTCGATGCCCCCCCACCCTTTTTCTACACAAAAATCAACCAAATCAGTCCAAATTTCTCCCGCTTGCACTTCAAGCGTAACCGTTTCGTCTGTTTCCGAAATAACCCGCTTTCCGCGACAGTCATTTTTGATGACAATTCCGTCAAAATCACGGGTAAACAACACATTGCTGCCACCGCCCAATACAAAAACGGGCAATTTGTTTTCGCTCAAAAACGAAGGTAACAATTTCAAATCTGCTGTGTCGGAAACGGTTA
>JAQUSR010000119.1 GCA_028710155.1 Bacteroidales bacterium
CCACATTGACTCCATTCACATAGCGGCTGCCTATACACGCATCGGCTCCATTGACGGCACATTCAGTGTATAAATGAATTAAGTCTTCCGGATTATGCGAAAAATCGGCATCCATTTCAATAGCATATTGATAATTAGGACGCTGTAACATCCATTTAAAACCATGAATGTAGGCTGTTCCTAAACCTAATTTTCCGGAACGCTCTTCCAAAAACAAACGATCCGAAAATTCCTCTTTGATTAATCGTTTGACTATATCGGCAGTGCCATCCGGCGAATTGTCGTCAATAACTAAAATATGAAATTCTTTCTCAAATGAAAAAACCTTGCGAATGATTTTTTCAATATTCTCTTTTTCTTTATACGTGGGGATAATGACTAAGCAATCTGACATAATAGTGTATTTATTGGGGTGCAAATGTAGGGATTTTTTTAATGCTCTGATTCGTTTTTATTGTTTTTTTAATAATTACGCTTTTTTGTTCGTAAATGGTTTTTTATGAATAGATTATATCTGATCGCCAAAATATTTTAATGGAAATCATTGTCGGTGTTTATTCTTAACCTTTTTTTTGTCGAATGATTGGTGGACAAATAGGTATAAAATTTTCATCTCCAAGAAGACCGAAACCGGTCAAAAATGGGGTAACTTATCAATAATAGCACCGAAATAGTAAAAGATAAATCGTAATGTTGTTGATTATTTACAATGCAACTTCAATTGCTGTATGCGTTGGTAGGCTTCATCAATTCGTTGTTCACTTATTTTTTGCTCTTTAACAGATTTTACAATACTATTGACAACTTTCTCTGCAATATTGGCATCGTAGCCTTTGGGCGAATTGTTTCCAAATATCAAAATATCTACACCGGCATTAATGGCTAAAACGATGGATTCATCAAAATTGAAGTTGGCGGAAATGGCTTCCATCATCATATCATCCGAAAAAACAACACCTTCCCAACCCAATGAATCTCGAAGCAATTTTTGAATGATGTTTTTGGAAAGTGTGGACGGATAGAGTGAATCTTTATCGGAAATAAACACATGACCGGTCATAATAGCATCGCATAAACCATTGTTTATCATCTGTTGATATGGAATTAATTCTGCGGGTTGCCATGTTTTTGAAATATCGGTAAAACCTAAATGAGAATCGGTGGAGGCGCTGCCATGTCCCGGAAAATGTTTGAAACACGTCAATATGCCTTCTCGGTGATGTTCGGCAACAACAATGGCGGCGTGTTGGGCAACTATTGCCGGATCGGACGAAAACGATCGCTCAATTTTTCCAATAACCGGACAGTCGGGATTGATATTGACATCGGTGCAAGGGGCAAAATTGAGGTTAAAGCCCATTTGTTGTAATTGACGAGCCGTTGCTGCTGCATATTTTTTTGTCGAATCGTTGTTGTTCAACATTCCTAAATAGCCTTGAGAAACTGTTTTTGGAAATCCATATTGCTCCTTTAAGCGATTGACTTTTCCACCTTCTTGATCGATGGCAATGAGTAACGGATGGGGCGATAGTTGTTGCAAATCGTGACAAAGCTGTTGTAGTTGCTGCGGTGATGAAATATTGCGAGGTCGCGATTGGGAAGGCAAATCATATTCAAACAAAACCACTCCTCCGATTTTTATAGTCTGAATATCATAAATGATTTGCGGTTGTTCTTGAAGTGAAGTTCCTCGAAATCCAATCATCACCATTTGTGCCGCTTTTTCTTCTAACGTCAACTTTGTTTCAATGGTTTGGCATCCTGAAAATGGAAGATAAACAATACCAAATAGTCCGAAAAAGATAACTTTAAGGAAAAATAAATACCGTAAGTTGATGCCTTTCATTGCGTTAATTTGTTGTTAATGATTAATAGAAAATTGCAATGGTCTTTTTGTGAAAAACTATCGAAAGATTTTTATTCGCTGAGCGAAATTTTTTCAATTTCAATTTGATCCGGATGAATATACACCAATAAACCTTGAACAACAATGTAGCCCATTTGTTTTAAAACTGCTCCGTATTTCTTGATTTGCTCAACGTGTGAATCATGTCGTTGTCCGGTTTTATAGTCAATAATAGTGGTTTGTTGATCAATGATGACAATTCTATCGGGACGAAGTGTTGATAGACTATTGGGAAACAAAATATCTTTTTCGTTGAAAATCTGAGCAGTAGAAGAGAAGTAGGGCTGTAAATCTGTATGTTGAACGATTTTTGTTAATTGTTGAATGAATAAATCTTTTTCGTTTTGGGCAATCAAACCCGATTGTAAGAAACGTTGAACTATTGGAACAATATCTTCTTTGGTAATGATTTTTTCTAACAAAGCGTGCATCAATTTTCCGTATTGTGTGGCATCGTTGTCAAAAAAAGAAATAACGGGGTGATGGTGTGATAGTTTGATTTTTTGTTGCCACGGCGAAAGGTGTGGAGTTGTTGTAGTTGTAGCCGATTTAGCAATAATTTCGTCATCATTCCGTGTTTTTTGTGGCAATGTTCCAATGCTATATCCGCCAAAAAAGGCATCTTGGCTGAATTCCTGTGAGTCATTGAAAAATGCTTGAATAATTTTTGTCATTGTTACTTCTCCTTCTAATTTTGATGGGTCGTTTTGCTCTTCCGAAATCACAAAGAGGGCTTGTTTGGGTCGTGTACAAGCTACATACAACAAATTGATTAAATCCAACTGTTTTTTCTCATTTTCTTTTGTTAATAAATCGGAGAAACAAGTCTTTTGCAAAATTTTGTTTAATGGAAGTAACGCCACAGGTAGTTGGTGTGACGAAGATTCTTCTTCGGGCAAATCAACCCATATTTTATCTGTGTTTCGTGGTGCCGTGTCGTGCATAATTGGGAAAATGACCACCGGAAATTCCAAACCTTTCGATTTGTGAATGGAAAGTATCTGAACGGCATTTGAGGTGTCGGAAATCGATAACGATAATTTTTCGCCTTTTTCTTCCCACCACGATTGAAAATCAAAGAAAGATAAATGATTTTTTTGAACAACATCTAAAATGCTATCCATAAAAAAACGAATATATAAATTATTGACATCCAATCTGAAATCGATAATAAATTGTGTAACGGCATCTATCAATGGCAACGCTAAAATTTGTTCAAAATCAATGAAGTATTGATGGGCATTGAGCCATTGATTCCATTCTTTCTCCGTCATACTTTTGACAGATTCCCATTGAGAATGAAGGTTTTCTGGGTGTGATGAATGTTGTAAAACCCACCCGACAATGAAAAGTTGGTCGGCAATATTTTCTTTGTTGGCAGTATATCGTATCAATGCACACAAAAGATGGACATCGGGATGTTGATTGATTCGTAACGACTCGGAGGAAGAAATGGGAATGTTGTTCTGCGTTAAATAGTCGGAAACGAGATACAACGATTTATTTTTGCGACACAAAATAGCCATATCTCGATACTCAAATCCTTGATCTCGCATCTTTTGAATAGTTTCCGAAATTTCTTGACAAAACGAATCATTGATGGAAATTGCTTCTTGACCTATATTATCCTTGGATGGTTTAGTCAAAAATTGAAGGTGAACATATCCCGGATTTGATTTATTTCCCTCCAAACTTTGATCTTCATAAACTTGATTTAAAGGAGATTGCAGATCTTTCAGATATCGGTCATAGGCAAAATCAAAAAGTTTGTTGTTGAAATCGATGATGGCTTTTTCAGATCGATAATTGGTTTTTAATCGAGTTGTTTTAGTTTGTTTCAAAAAAACGTTGTTGCAAGGAATTTGTGCAGTGGTGGCTGATGGCAGTTCCGAAAGATCTTCAAATAGTTCAATATTTCCGTTTCGCCAACGATAAATGGCTTGTTTTCCATCGCCAACAATCATATTGAAATAATGGGAAGCTATAGTGTTAGCAATTAAAGGCGAAATATTGGTCCATTGTAAATCGGAAGTATCTTGAAATTCGTCAATAAAATAATGATCGTATTTTGTACCGACTCGTTCATAAATAAACGGAACCGGTTCTTCTTGAATGATTTTTGCAATTCGTTGGTTGAATTCTGCAATATAAACCTTTCCCGTCTCAGCATACAAATCGTTGATGATTCGTTGAAATTCGTTAAATAACGAAATTGAATATAACTCCTTGAGAATTAATTGATATAATACCACTTTCGGCACTTTCTCTTGAATGGAATTATAAACAGTGATTATAGCTGATTTTAAATCTTCCGGTATCGGATGAGAGGCGGATTCTGTTTTTGATTGCCAAATGTTGTTGTAAATAGTATCTTTAACAGTAGCATTTGCCTCTTTGATTTCCATTGATGCATTGGCGGCGGCATAGTGTTTTAAATAGCTTGTAATGCCTTTAGTTGCTTGAAACAAAATATATCCGTTGTCAATTATCGATTGATAAATGGGTTCTGTTTCATTTTTTATCTCTTGAGTGATATTTTTTAAGCATTGTTGAAGCGCTTTTCCGAGAGAAAAAATGTCGGCAATAGACAAGGATTGCAGAGCCGTTTTTTGTTTAATTCCGCTCTCTTTCCACGTCTCTTCCATAAATTGGCTTAATTCTGTTTCGATTTTATAAGATCGCTCTTCCGCTATGTTTTTTTGTAGAAAATTGATAAGAACGGTGGTGATGTCTTTGTCTTTTCCAACTTGTGCAATAATGATGTCGATGGCTTGACGAATAAAAAAATCTTTGTCTAATTCAACTTCAAAATCGGGTTGAAAACCAATTTCTCGAGCAAAAGTTTTAACAATTTTTGAAGTAAAACTATCGATGGTACTGATGGAAAAATTGGAATAATCGTGTAAAAGTTTCGTAAGGGCGTTTTGTGATTCCTCTTGTAATTTTTTGGGAGTATAGTTTAAATCTTTTTGCAAATCTTGGGCGATGGATGCGAATGCCGGAGGTAACGGGTAAGTGCTGATGCCTTGCAAATTTTTGATAATGCGGTCTTTCATCTCTGCCGCCGCTTTATTAGTAAAAGTGATGGCTATAATATGCCGATAAGTGTCGGGATTTTGCAACAATAGTTTCAAAAACTCTTTTACTAATGTATAAGTTTTTCCTGTGCCGGCTGAGGCGCGATAAATGGAAAAAAGTGGTGTGGGCATAAAGCGAAAGCAAAAATGATGATGAAAAATATTACGGTTTTTCGTTGAATTGTTTCATTAACGAATTGATATTATTGGAGAGGTCTTTTTTGTTTTTACCGATATATATGTAATACAAAATCAAATCGGTGCAAACTAAAAGCATATTGAAAGCCCATAAAAACGTTACTAAATCGGGATCAAATGCGGCTTTATGAATGATGCCGAAAATGTATCCAATAATAATAATGATCATAAAAAAAGGACTTTTCCCGATGACAATTTTAGTGCGAATGGCTTTGACGATGGAAACGGGCCAACTGCAGGCAAAGCACAACAACATGGCAATTTCCCAAATACTAAAATCTTCCATAACTATAATGATTTTTTGCGTTTCACGCTTTTCAAAAGAGAAAAACGTGAAACGCATTGTCTGTTAATTTTCTGTTTCGTTTTTAGGTAAAGCTTTTTGTCTCTTTTCTTTTCCTTTTTCAATTTTCAAAACCACATCGTTGCCGGCTTCATTCAGATCTATAAGGATTTTGGAGTTGAGGTTAGGCTTGGTAACAATCAATTCTTCGGCTAAAGTATCTTCTACATATTTCTGAATGGCTCGTTTCAACGGACGAGCGCCAAAACGGCTATCCCAACCTTTATCGGCAATAAAATTTTTCGCAGCCTGAGAAATATCGGCACGATAGCCTAAATCTTCAATGCGTTTGAAAACTTTTGCCAACTCAATGTCGATGATGGAATTAATGTTTTCTTTGGAGAGTGAATCGAAAATAACGATGTCGTCAATTCGGTTTAAAAATTCGGGAGCAAAAGTTTTCTGTAAAGCACTTTCAATCACACCACGTGCTGCTGTTGAACTATCGCTGATGCGTGCCGATGTGTTGAACCCGACACCTGTACCAAACTCTTTGAGTTGTCGTGAACCGATGTTGGATGTCATAATAATGATGGTATTTTTAAAATCAACTTTTCGACCAATTCCATCTGTCAGTTGACCATCGTCAAACACTTGTAATAAAATGTTATACACGTCGGGATGTGCTTTTTCAATCTCGTCTAATAAAACAATGGAGTAGGGTTTGCGACGAACTTTCTCGGTGAGTTGTCCGCCCTCTTCATAGCCAACGTATCCCGGAGGAGCTCCCACTAAACGCGATACAGAGAATTTTTCCATATATTCACTCATATCCACCCGAATCAAAGACTCTTCGCTGTCGAATAAAAATTTTGCCAACATTTTGGCTAAATGTGTTTTACCAACGCCTGTCGGTCCTAAGAAAATGTATGTTCCGATGGGTTTGTTCGGGTCTTTTAGTCCGGCACGATTGCGGTGAATGGCTTTGACTACTTTTTTTATCGCTTCGTCTTGTCCAATAACCGATCCTTTGAGAACCTCTTCCATTTTCGAAAGTCGATTACTCTCATTTTGTGCAATCCTATTAACAGGCACGCCGGTCATCATCGCTACCACTTCTGCAACGTCATCATCCGATACTTGCGGACGATTTTCTTGTTGCACGTTATCCCACTCTTTTTTTTGTTCTTCCAACAACGTTCGCATCTGTCGTTCCTTATCGCGATAAGTAACAGCTTCTTCGAAACGTTGATTGGTGATGGCTTCGTTTTTCATTTGAACGATTTTTTCGATTTCGCTTTCAATTTCGTTCAAATCAGTAGGAATGACTATGTTGCTGATATGTACACGCGCACCGGCTTCGTCCAATACATCAATGGCTTTATCGGGTAAAAAACGATCGCTGATATATCGCTCAGTCAATTTGACACATGCCGATAGTGCCTCTTCGGTAAATGCT
>JAQUSR010000120.1 GCA_028710155.1 Bacteroidales bacterium
GTAAGTGGCATAAAAAGCGTTGCTTTCAGTTGTAGCTTTTTACAGGCATACGCTACACCTTGAGCGTGATTTCCTGCACTCGCACACACAATGCCGTTGGCAGTTTCAGTTTCGGTCAAACTGCTGATTTTGTTGTATGCTCCTCGTAATTTGTAGGAACGTACAGGTTGTAAATCTTCCCGTTTTAAGAAAACCTGAGCAGCGAAATGCTCACTCATATTTTCGTTTTTCATTAACGGAGTTTCCGCTGCAACACCTTTTAAATTCAAGGCAGCTTCTTGTATTTGCTTTAAATTCATCATTATTTTGAAGGTCTTAATTTTCGTACTTGCGCACCGGTTGCCCAAAGTTCACTTTCTTGGATTTCCTTTAATTCATCGGTTAATTTTTCTCGATAATCGGGTTTAGAATTGGCTGTGATAACCACTTCGGCTTCTTTGCCCGAAACCACACTATCGTACAATTCATTGAAAACGGGTTCTGTTGCTTCTCTAAATCTTCCTTTCCAATCCAACGCACCTCTCTGTGCCGTTGTGGAACAATTGGCAAACATCCAATCCATTCCGTTTTCGGCTACCAAAGGCATCAAACTTTGGGTAAGCTCTTCCACGGTTTCGTTAAATGCTTCGCTGGGTGAATGTCCACGCTGACGCAGCACATTGTATTGCGCTTCAAAAACACCTGCAATCGCCCCCATCAAAACGCCTCTTTCGCCCGTCAAATCGCTATACACTTCCTTTTGAAAAGAAGTTTCAAACAAATAACCCGAACCAATTCCGATCCCCAATGCCAATACTTTTTCCAATGCTTTTCCGCTTGCATCTTGCTCGACTGCATAGCTGGAATTAAGTCCGCTGCCTTGTTTAAAAAGTGTTCGCAACGATGTGCCAGAACCTTTAGGTGCAACCAACACCACATCGACATCTTTGGGTGGAACAATGCCTGTTTTTTCGTAAAAAGTAACGCCAAAACCGTGTGAGAAATACAAGGTTTTTCCTTTGGTCAAATGCTTTTCTACCGTTGGCCAAGCCTGTATTTGTCCGGCATCGGAAAGTAAATTCATTAATATCGTTCCTTTTTCACAGGCTTCTTCCAAATCAAACAATGTTTTTCCTTCTTCCCAACCATCGTTCAATGCTTTTTGCCAAGTAGCACTTCCTTTTCTTTGCCCAACGATGACGTTGAAGCCATTGTCTTTTAAATTCAATGCTTGTCCCGGGCCTTGGACACCATATCCCAATATCGCAAGCGTTTCATTTTTTAATACTTCTTTTGCTTTATTCAAGTCGAATTCTTCGCGGGTAACAACATTTTCTACTACGCCGCCGAAATTTAATTTTGCCATCTTTTTTTATTTTTTATAGTTGTTTGTTTAATTCTAATTCTTTTAAATAGGTACTCAATTCTTTCATCGGTTTGGTTACTGCCACTCTTCCCGAACGGGCAAATTCCAATACACCGAAAGGTTTTAATTTGTCGAACAATGCCTGTGTTTCTGATTTGTGTCCGGTCTTTTCGATGACGATAAACTGGGTATCTACCGAAAGTACTTTTGCATAATTTTCTCGAATTACCTGCTCCACATCGGCATTGGAAAGATTGCTTGTTCTGATTTTGTACAAGGCAATTTCCTGATGAACAACGTCCTTGTCTTCGTGTACGAATGCTTTCAGTACATCGATTAATTTTTCGATTTGTCCCACAACCTTGTCGATTTGTTCTTTGGTCGTTCGTAAAACGATGGTGTAGCGATGCACATTTTTTACTTCCGTTTCTGATGCGGTGATGCTGTCGATATTCAAATGCCTTCTCGTAAAAATGATAGTGATGCGGTTGAGCATTCCGATTGTGTTTTCGGTGAATATGGATACCGTAAATGTTTTTTCTAAATTTTCCATTTTTTCTATTTTTATAATTATTGTAAACGGACTTCTGAAACCGAAGCACCTGTGGGCACCATCGGGAAAACATTGTCTTCTTTGGCAACTTTCACTTCCAAGAGATAGGCGGAATCGCTATTCAACAGCTCTTCTAAAGCCGATTTTAGTTCTGTTCTCTGATTTACTTTCTGACCTTTTATTTTGTACGAATTAGCAAGTGCCACAAAATCCGGACTTTGTATTTCGGTAAAAGAATAGCGTTTTTCAAAGAATAGTTGTTGCCATTGACGCACCATTCCCAAAAATCCGTTGTTCAAGATGATGATTTTTACACCGATGTTGTTCTGCATAATCGTTCCCAATTCTTGCAAGGTCATTTGAAAACCGCCATCGCCAATCACCGCTACCACTTGCTTTTTCGGATTCGCCATTTTTGCACCCATTGCCGCAGGTAAAGCAAATCCCATCGTTCCTAAACCGCCCGAAGTAACATTGCTTTTGGTTTGATTGTATTCGTAAAATTGTGCAGCCATCATTTGATGTTGTCCGACATCCGTTACTACAATCGCTTCACCTTTGGTCAAATCAGAAAGTAAACTCAGCACCTCATCCATTGTCATTTGCTCTGGAAAATCTTTCGCTCTATTTTCTAACAACACTTGATTTTCTTTCGCTTTCGCTTCTTTAAATTCATTCAGCCAAGCATCGTGTTTTTTCGGTTCAACGAGTGTTATCAATGCTTCCAGCGCTTCTTTAGCATCTGCCCAAACCGGCACATCGGCTTTGATGATTTTATTGATTTCCGCAGCATCTAATTCTACGTGGATGATTTTTGCTTGACGTGCATACTTGGAAACATCGCCTGTTACACGGTCGTCAAAACGCATTCCAACCGTCATCAATACATCACATTCGTTGGTTTTTACATTGGGTGCATAATTTCCGTGCATACCAACCATTCCAACAAATTGCTCGTGATTTCCGGGAAAAACGCCTAATCCCAAAAGCGTAGATGCTACTGGAACGCCTGTTTTTTTAGCAAATTCCAACAATGCTTTTTCTGCACCGGAAAGCATCACGCCTTGCCCCACAATCAACATTGGTTTTTTTGCCTTGTTCAACAATTCTGCGGCTGCTTTTACTTGTTCCAAATTGAGTTGTGGTTTTGGCTGATAACTTCGTATCGTCTTACATTTTTTGTAGTGAAAGTCCACCAACTCAAATTGTGCATCTTTGGTAATGTCCACCACCACAGGACCAGGACGACCCGATTGTGCAATGAAAAATGCTTTCGCTAATGTTTCGACTATGTTTTTGGCTTTCGTAACCTGACAATTCCACTTCGTTACAGGCATAGAAATTCCGATGACATCAGTTTCCTGAAAAGCATCTGTTCCCAACAATGGCGATGCAACCTGACCTGTGATGCACACCAAAGGCGTGGAATCTATCATCGCATCTGCCAAACCAGTGATGAGATTAGTTGCTCCCGGCCCCGAAGTTGCAAAAACAACTCCCACTTTTTTTGAAGTACGAGCAAAACCTTGTGCAGCGTGTATGGCACCTTGTTCGTGGCGAGTTAATATATGATTGACTTGATCCAAATAATCATACAACGCATCATATATGGGCATAATCGCTCCACCCGGATAACCGAAAATAGTTTCGACTTCTTCCTGCAATAAACATTGGATAACTGCCTCTGAACCTGTCATAGTCTGTGTTTTTACCATTTTTGTTTTTAATTCTTCTTTTACTAATGATGTTGTTGTCATACTAAATTATTTATCGGTTACACAACCTGTTGATGCACTGGACACACTTTTGGCATATTTGTACAATACACCTCGTTGCACTTTTAGTGGTGGTTGTTTCCACTGTTGTCGGCGTTTTTCTAATTCTTCGTCGCTCACTTTCATATTGATGCTGTTGTTTTTTACATCAATCGTGATAACATCGCCATTTTGAACCAAAGCGATATTTCCACCCGATTGTGCTTCGGGACAAATATGTCCCACCACAAAACCGTGTGTACCGCCAGAAAATCTGCCATCGGTAATCAAAGCGACATCATTTCCCAAACCAGCACCCATAATTTCGGAAGTTGGTTTCAGCATTTCAGGCATTCCCGGTCCGCCTTTTGGGCCGCAATAACGGATAACAACGACATCGCCTTTTTTTACTTCACCCGATTCTATGGCGTGATTAACGGATTGTTCATCGTCAAAAACATTTGCTGTACCTTCAAAAAAATCACCTTCTTTTCCACTGATTTTAGCTACACTGCCTTCAGTGGCAAGATTTCCGTATAAGATTTGTAAATGTCCGTTTTTCTTGATTGGATTTTCCAAAGGAAGAAATACTTTTTGTCCTTCTGTTAAACTGGGAACATCTTGCAGATTTTCAGCAACTGTTTTTCCAGTAACGGTCAAACAATCACCGTGAAGCAGCTCTTTTTCCAACAGATATTTCATCACGGCAGGAGTTCCACCTACGTTGTGTAAATCTTCCATCAGGTATTTTCCACTCGGTTTTAAATCAGCCAAAACAGGCAGTTTATCGCTCATTTTTTGAAAATCTTCCAAGGATAATTCCACATTCACCGCATCAGCCATCGCAATTAAATGCAACACCGCATTGGTTGAACCACCTAAAACTACTACCATTGTCAGTGCATTTTCAAAGGCTTTGCGTGTCATAATGTCGGTTGGTTTGATATCCTTTTCCAAAAGTGTTCGGATGGCTTTTCCTGTATCCAAACATTCTTTTTGTTTCACTTCATCAACCGCAGGATTGGACGAACTGTAAGGTAAACTCATTCCCAACGCTTCTATTGCCGAAGATAAAGTATTGGCAGTGTACATTCCTCCACAGGCACCAGCACCTGGACAAGCACAACGAACCACGCCATTGTAATCTTCATCGGAAATGTTGTTGCTTATTTTTTGACCCAATGCTTCAAAAGCAGAAACGATGTTCAGTTTTTGGTTTTTGTAATTTCCTGAATGGATAGAACCTCCATAAACCATGATGGACGGGCGATTTAATCTTCCCAAAGCGATGATGGAACCGGGCATATTTTTGTCGCAACCCACCACAGCCAAAACCGCATCGTAATGTTGTGCCTCTACAACTGTTTCTATGGAATCAGCGATGATGTCTCTGGAAACTAAGGAATAACGCATTCCATCTGTTCCGTTTGCCATGCCATCACTCACGCCTATGGTGTGGAAAATCAATCCTACCAAATTGGCATCAACCACGCCTTGTTTCACGGTTTTTGCCAAATCATTCAGGTGCATATTGCAGGTATTTCCTTCGTAACCTGTACTGACGATGCCCACTTGTGCTTTGTCCATATCTTCATCAGTCAGACCTATGCCGTACAACATCGCTTTGGAAGCTGGTTGTGTTGGATTTTGGGTAAAAGTGCGACTGTATTTATTCAATGCTTTCATTAGAATTCGGGGTTTAAAACGTTTAATGGTTGACGAACCGCTTTGCTGTACGCTTCTTGTAATTTTTTTCCTAAAGATTTTTCCCAAGAAAGCGGAAATTGATACTCGTTTACGGATTTTATTCCCACAACTTCAGCAGCAGTCCCGCAATAAAAGGCAGCATCGGCTTGTAATAATTCATCTAAAGAAAATTGACCTTGTTGCACTTTCAGATTTAATTCTTCTGCCAATTCCAAAACGGTAGCTCTTGTTATTCCAGGTAGGATATGACCCAATTGCGGTGTGAACAAAACGCCATCTTTCTCAAAAAATAGATTCGCACCCGGACCTTCGGCTAAATTTCCTTCGCAATCCAAAAGCAAGGCTTCATCAAAACCCTTGTCTTTTGCTTCGCGAGTTGCCAAGATAGAATTGACGTAATGACCGCAGACTTTGGCTTCTATGTGTAAAGATTTTGGGTGAGGACGGCAATACGAAGAAACTTTTAATCGAAGTAAATTATCACCCAAATAAGCACCCCATTCCCAAGCAGCGATCATCACGGAAACGCTTGTTGGTGCTGATAAACTCATATTTTGTCCGCAATAAACAAGCGGACGAACATACGCATCTTGCAGGTTGTTTATTTCGAGCAGTTGGTAGGTAAATTCCATTAATTCTTCTACTGAATATGGAACGGAGATTTTAACCAATTCACAAGATTTTAGTAATCGTTCGTAGTGTTCTTTTGCTTTGAAAACCATGGTTCCCGATTCGGTTTTGTAGGCACGGATTCCTTCAAATGCTCCGTAACCATAATGTAAAGTTTGACTGTAAAGGTCGGTGTTGGCGTGTGTTGCCTTGGTAAATTTTCCGTCTGAAAATAAGACTGTTTGATCGTTGAAATACATTTTTATTGATTTTTAAAATTAATTTTTGGACATAAAAAAAGCCTTTCCCGAAGTGAGAAAGGCTTGTTGGTATATAGATATATCAGCTTTCCTCACGGTGGCGAGTAAATAATAATGCTGATAATAATGGTTATAAATAGTTTCATTTTTTTGTTGTTTAATCTTTTAATTTATTCAATTTTTTTCAATAAAAAAAGCCCTCCAAATTTTGGAAGGCTTTATTATATATTTTAAATCTATACAATTATTCCTTCCCGGAATGTGAAATCACACCCGCAATAATAATAGAAGAAATAATGAATTGATTGTACATATTTTTTGTTTTCGGGTGCAAATATAAATACAAAGTTTTTAATTATCCAATTTTTTTGATATTTTTTAATCCTATCTTTTTTACATCTAAAATTAACTAAGAAAGTTCTTTTATTAATTGCTATCGGATAGTATTATGAAAAAACTAAAAGTGTTTTTTTTTCATTGATTGGCTTTATCTTTTATCGCACTGATTATTGAAGGGATGGCGGATTCAAGACCTCAATGCAACAAGGTCAGTTAATTTTGATTTAATCAAATATAATATTTTTCATTAAAAATGGTTTAAATTTCAGAATAACTTTTTTGGCTTTTTAAGGAGCCAAAAGTTAT
>JAQUSR010000121.1 GCA_028710155.1 Bacteroidales bacterium
ACAAATGATTTACGTCAATATTTGATGTCGAATGACTAGGATCAATAGTGGATACCGTTTTTCCGGTTACATCAAAAATAGTTATAGTTTCAACATTGGAAGGAAGCGATGAAATATCTAATAAATGAGTTGTTGGATTCGGATATATAACTATTTCATCATTAATGTCATTGCATTCATCAATGGCTGTATTACTTGAAGAATATTGAACTTCCCATCCGTCAAATGTATGTAGTTCGTCTGTAATAAATTCTAAAGCGATAACATTGGTATTGAATGTGAAGTGTGTTTGTTCTAAAGTACCGGAAAGTGTTTCCAAAAGGTCGTAGCCGTTGGTTCGATCATAAATGTTCAGTACATCTTTTTCGGCTTCAGTCTCAAAACGAGTAAAATCTAAAGTAAGTTGATTTGCTGAAGCGACGTAAAGTAGAAACATACAATTGGTGAAATTGTTGTACGATAGATCGCCACTGCCGTCTTCAAAACTTCCATTTTCGTCTGTGATGACGATTCCGTTACAATAAAAAGGAAATGTTGTAGTGTAACTAGCTGAAAATCCTTGTTTTGAAATTTCGTTATTGGTTTTAAAACGTATGGTAATAGGATGACCTGAATAATTGCAGGAATAATCGGAAGAATCATTAGTGATGATTTGGTCTTCCATCGAATCGTTGTTGAACAAAACAAAAAGCGTATCGTTTGCTGCAATATCGTAATGGATAGTTAGTTGTATCTTTTTGATGCTATCGTAATCGGGGTTGATGATCCAAGAATAATCGACGTTGTGGGCATAATTTTCGCAAGGACTACTACCATCTTCAAAAGAGCCCGATTCGTTGGTCAAGATTGTTTCTCCGGTAATGTTTGGTTGAGGATAAGTATAGTGTAATGTATCGGGATAAGCATTAATTATCAACTCTTGAGCTAATTTAAAATTATTTCCTCCTACGACTAAATCCTCAGTATAAAAATAGCCGTCATAAGATCCATCCCATCCAAAATTGAAATGGTAGTAATAGCCTGATTCTTCCAAACTATATCCATCACAAATAAAAGCATGTCCCATAATATTGGGCTCACTCCATCCCGCGTAATAAAGTGGTATTCTTCTTTGCAAATGATTTACCATGATGCTATCCCAATTTAAATTGGTGCTATCTCGGAACAAATATGCTGTTTCCGGTGAATATTTAAAATAGGTTCGTAAAGAGTAGGCTGCTTTGTGATTATACATTCCGGAACCGTTGGCACCATATACCATATCTACCGAAACGCCACAATGATACATTAAAGTGCTTATAGCAAGATTGATAGCTGTCGGTTCATCAGCCATGGAAGCATAATTATATGTTGTTTCTCCAAAGTTGGCAGATAGCGTTCCCAACGTTTCGTCTTCATAGCTGTATGAACCCATTCCGGTGTCGGGAAAACGAAAGTAATACATTAACTGTGCCATTGCTGTTGCTACACAACCTGTTACAGCTCGTCCATTCGGGCCATTGGTTATTTTTGGGCAATAATAATTGTATTTTTTTTCTTGTCCCCATTTTGATAGTAAAAAAGGATCAACAAAGTTTTGATTTCTTATTTGTTTGTTATTCAGTAAATTATCCCATGCTTTTTCAATTGTTGCTGAAGGTAAAACTTGCAATTGTTTAGCTTGTTTAATTTGTTGTTCGTAGTTGGTTAACCACATTTTTACCGGTTCGATGATTTGTTGTGCATCGAAACTATGTTCTTTGGAAAATGCTAAAATAGGCGGACAACTTTTTTCGGCTGAAACAACCACATACGCATCAGAAGTGCTGAAAATATAGAAAAATATATCTTCTTCATCTTGTGAAATATAGGAGCATTCATTTATGTTTTTACTCGAAGTATTCAAAAAGTTTTGAGCCACTTTATATGCTTCATTATAGGAGACATTTTGTGCATGTAACGTCAAAACTGAAAACATAAAAAGTAAATAGTATACAATTTTTTTCATAGGTTTAAATTTTGTAAAATATTTTATATTAAGTATTTAATTGAATTTAATTCAAAATGCATTTCAATGTCGTTTGAAACGAGCAAACGAAGCAAACCTTCATCAGTAACTCCCAGAATTGTTGCAGTAATTTCTTTGTCATTAACCAAAAAACGTTGCTTTTTATTGTAATTATATAAAGATTGTGTATAAGATTTTTTTAGAATTGCAGCTTGATCTTTGTTCCAATTATCGAACGTTTTAAAAAGTTGTTCAGATAATTGTTGTGCAATGATTTCTACATTATATGTTTGCTGTGTTATTTGTCGCAATGAAATAGGATTTTGGGCTTCATTAAATGTTGTTTGATTGATATTCATTCCGATACCAATAATTGAAAAAATAATTTCTTCACCCATAAGGATGTGTTCAATCAAAATACCGGCAATTTTTTTGTTCCCGACATAAATATCGTTTGGCCATTTGATGAAGATATCGTTGGAACCTATTTTTTGTTGAACGAAATCATATAAAGTTGTGGAAACTAATTGGTTAATAATAAATTGTTCTGAAGGATGAATAAATTTTGGCTTTACAATTAATGAAATTAGTAGGTTTTCTCCTGCAATGCTTTCCCACGAATTACCTTGTCGTCCGCGACCTTTTTCTTGAAAATCGGTGCGAATGACATATCCATGAGTTGCTCGTTGTTGTTGAATTAATTGTCGGGCAATTTCATTGGTAGAAGTGGTAATCGGTAAAAAAAGATAGTTCATTTTATTTAATTGAAAATGAATTTATTGCATTTTAATTAAATCAAACTTTTAATTTCTTGGATGATTTTTTCGGCTAAAGCGTGGGCTGTTTTTTCATCTTTACTTTCAGCATAAATACGAATGATAGGTTCTGTATTCGATTTGCGTAGATGTACCCATTCGTTGGCAAATTCGATTTTTAGTCCGTCGATAGTCGAGTGTGGCTGATGTTGATGTTTTTGTTCCATTTTTGACAAAATATCGTCCACATTCATTTCCGGTTGTAATTGAATTTTATTTTTTGAAATGACGTATTGTGGATACGAAGCCCGAAGCTGCAAAGTGGTTTGTTTTGTTTTTGCTAAGTAAGTCAAAAACAAGGCAATACCTACCAATGCATCGCGACCGTAGTGCAGTTTTGGATAGATGACACCGCCGTTACCTTCGCCGCCAATCACTGCTTTGGTCTTTTTCATTAACGCTACCACATTCACTTCACCGACAGCTGAAGCGGCATAGCTGCCTCCCGATTTTTCGGTAACATCTCGCAAAGCACGCGTTGATGACATATTGGAAACTGTGTTACCTTTTTGATTTTGAAGTACATAGTCGCTAACAGAAACTAGTGTGTATTCTTCACCGAACATAGTTCCGTCGCAGTTGATGATGGCTAAGCGATCGACATCGGGATCGACTGTGAAACCAACATCGGCTTTCACTGTTTTTACCAAATTTGCCAAATCGGTAAGATGTTCGGGCAGCGGTTCGGGATTGTGCGGGAAAATGCCGCTAGGTTCGCAATAAAGTTCGTGTATTTTTTTGACACCCAATGCTTTCAATAACATTGGAATGGCAATTCCGCCGGTAGAATTTACACAATCAATAGCTACACTAAAATCAGCAGATTCGATTGCTTTTTTATCAACTAACTTTAATTTAAGTACTGCAGCTACATGATCTTCAATACTTTGATAATACGATTGATAACTTCCGATTTTATCGATAGGAGCATAAACGATATTTTTACGTTTTGCCAGATTCAACACTTTTTGTCCCTCTTTGGCGTTCAAAAATTCTCCTTTGTAATTTAATAATTTCAAAGCGTTCCATTGCATGGGGTTGTGGCTGGCTGTGAGGATAATGCCACCATCGGCTTTCATTTTGGTAACCGACATTTCTGTTGTTGGTGTGGTGCTTAGGCCGAGGTCGATAACATCGGCACCCATAGCTTGCAGTGTTCCGCATACGATGTTGGAAACCAATTGTCCGGAAATGCGTGCATCGCGACCTATCACGATGGTGATTTTTTCTTTTTTTCGTTGATTTTGAATGAATTTTGCGTATGCAGATACAAATTTTACCATATCTAGCGGCGTTAAATTTTCGCCTTGTTCGCCGCCGATTGTGCCGCGAATGCCTGAAATAGATTTTATTAATGCCATAACCAAAAATTTTTTGCAAAAGTAGTTTTTTGTTTGATACGTATCTTGAAAAAGTTAAAAAATAAATTAGGATAATATCCATTTATATTGCCAAAAATCGTACTATTGCACTCTTTTTATTGATGAAAATAAAATTGAATTTATTTGTTTGTATAAAATTAATAATCAAAATATTGTAACATGAAATTTATCATTTCCAGCACAACATTATTGAAAAATGTTCAAGCCATCAGTGGCGTTTTGGTGTCAAATAGTACGTTGCCGATTTTAGATGATTTTCTTTTTGAATTGACCGATGAATCTTTAAAAATTACAGCTTCCGATCAAGAAACGACAATGGTTGTTACTGTTAAACCTGAAGAAATTGCAGAGCAAGGTCGTATTGCTATTCCTGCTAAATTATTGATTGATTGGTTAAAAACGTTACCGGACATTCCTGTCAGTTTTGCAATTGATACTGAAAATTATAGCATTCATATTACTTCCGGAGAAGGAAAATTCAATCTTTCCGGACACGATCCCGATGAATATCCGTTATTACCGGAAATTACAGATACCCAAAGTTTTACATTAAATTCTGATTTATTGTTGACAGGCATTGCTAAAACTTTGTTTGCAACGGGTAATGATGAATTGAGACCGGCAATGTCGGGTGTTTTCTGTGAGGTTCAACCTGAAAAAATCACTTTTGTTTCCACCGATGCACACAAATTAGTGCGATACATTCGTACCGATTTTAAATCAGATACAGAAGTGAGTTTCATTCTTCCCAAAAAAGCTTTAACTCAAATTAAAGCAGCACTTTCAACAAGTAACGTAGAAGATGTAACGATCTCTTATACAGATAAAAACATTGTTTTTGAAATGGGACACGTGGTGTTGACTTGTGTTCAAATTGAAGGTCGTTTTCCAAATTATAATGCGGTCATTCCAACCGATAATCCGAATATTTTAACAGTTGATAGAATATTGTTAATGAATACTTTAAAACGAGTATCCGTTTTTGCAAGTCAAGCCACTCATTTAACACGTTTAAGTATTTCCGGTCAAAGTTTGACAGTTATGGCAGACGACATTGACTATAGCAATGATGGTCGAGAAAGAATTACCTGTAATTATGACGGAGCTGATATGGACATAGGTTTTAGTGCAAAATTTCTCATTGATATGTTAAACAATATTGATAATGATACTATTCGTATGGAATTATCGCAACCTAATCGTGCAGGAATTATCTTTCCGGTTGAAAAATCCAACGAAAACGAAGATATTCTTATGTTGATTATGCCGATTATGTTAAATTCATAAATGATTCATTAAATGGATAATTTTTAAGCTGCTTTCGAGCAGCTTTTTTAATAAATTGTTTTCAAAAAAAATTTTTTAGATGATTTTTTAGTATTTTTGCACCTCTTTTAAAACTTATCCATCAACAATAATCTGCAAAAACTTATGGCTCAAGAATTTTATATAGAAGTTAATTGTCATCAGAAAAATCATCACGATGAACGAATTTGCGGTGATGTTTTTTTATCCAAACGCATCAGAGAAGAAGATAGAATTATTGCCGTCCTATCAGATGGAATGGGACATGGAGTGAAAGCCAATGTTTTAGCCACTTTGACTGCTACAATGGGGATCAAATTTACAGAAGAGCACAAAGATGTTACTCGTACGGCTGAAATTATAATGAACACATTACCGGTGTGTTCTGAGCGAAAAGTAAGCTATGCTACTTTTACCATTATTGACATTAGGGCAGACGAAGAGGTGCGAATTATCGAATTTGACAATCCTCAAACGATTATTATGCGAGGTAAAGAACCTTTTGATCCACATTGGGAAACGGTTGTTTTGGAATCGGAGAAAAATGCAGGAAAAGAGATTCATACTTGTCAATTTTATCCAAAAAAAGAAGACCGAATTTTATCGTTTTCAGACGGAATAACTCAATCGGGACTTGGTTTGGGTAAATATCTTTTTGGATGGGGACATGATGATTTACAAGAATATATCCAAAAAATGATTCAAGATCATATTGATATTTCTGCATCAAATTTGGCAGCGCGCGTCGTAAATATGGCAAATATCAATGATGGTTTTGTTTTAAAGGATGACTCCAGCTGCTCGGTGATTTATTTTCGTAATCCACGTAAGTTGTTGATTTGCACCGGACCACCGTTTGAACCCGAACGAGATGTTGAATATGCCGAGATTGTTCGTGCTTTTGAAGGAAAAAAAATTTTGTGTGGTGCAACAACGTGCGAAATCATTTCACGACAATTAAAACGTGAAATTACCGATAGTTTTGAATTTTTAGATCCGGATTTACCGCCAATTTCGTACATGGAAGGCATCGATTTGATTACAGAAGGTATTTTGACATTGGGAAAAGTTGATGAAATATTGAATATCTATAATAATAATTATCAATTAGGTAAAGGTCCGGCCGATCAAATTATTCGAATTATGCTCGAAAGCGATGTGATTGAATTTATGGTCGGAACTTGTATTAATGTGGCACATCAAGATCCCAATTTGCCGGTCGAGTTAGAAATTCGGCGAACAGTGGTGAAAAGAATTGTTCAAAAATTGGAAGATAAATTTTTAAAAGAGGTAAAGATTCGGTTTATAA
>JAQUSR010000122.1 GCA_028710155.1 Bacteroidales bacterium
ACCATCAATTTTGATGTCTCCTTCTGTGATGATGTCGCCATGAATGGTTGTTCCCGGAATCAATTGATAGTGTATTCCTTCCGGAGGTACTGTGATGCTTTTACTCATAATTTTATTTTTGTAGTAATATTATTCGTCGGGATAATTGGTTTTAAAGAATAGTTGATATTGTTCAGGCTGTTTTGCTTGATAGAATATCGGATAGTTGTCGGTGGTGATGATATAAACAAAATGGTCGTTCTTTTCAAGGAGTCCCATTAAATATTTTTCGTTGATAATGTGGTTGTAATATTTGATGGCATTAGTCTTATTTTTGAAAAGTCCAATGGTAATAATGTCGTAATCGTCAAACCACACTACATTATTGATGATTAAATTATCTAACTTGTAATTGGTTTGATTGAAATCAGAAAAACGAACTTTAATGGCATTCAAATCACGCGAATTTTTGGTGATAAGAACTAAAAAATTATTACCGTTCAAATTGTCGGTAGAATAGATGTTGGTTGCTTGAGCGGCGGCAGCTTGAGCAGCAGCCGAATCGGCTTGAGCCAAATAGTTTTCCAAATCCATTCCGGTAACCGATTGTAATATTTCTTGAGCCATAGGCGTAACGTCAGCATCGGGATATTGGGCAATCAAGCGGTTTAAGCGGGCAATCAGGCTGTCTTGTGTTTCTATTTTTCCGGCAACCATAGCGCGCAAAAGCTCAAACTTGGGCATAAGGGCGTGGTCAGAATAATTTTGTTCAGCTTTTTCTGTGTTCAAAATGACAGTGTAGTGTTGGTTTTTCAAAAAGGCTTGATAGGTTTCTAAATATAGATGTTCTACGGCATTGGTCTTTTTTTCCAACTCCAAATGATATTCGGGGTCGATGATCAGTTTGGCTAAGTCGCTTTCGGGATATTGTTGAACGATTTCTTGTTCTACCGCTTTTTGTTTTGTAATATTGCCGTCATCTTCGCACGTTCGCATCAAAAAATAGTAGGCAACCATCAGGTTTTTGTTGATAGAGGTATCGGGATAGCGTTTCAAAAGTGTTTCAAAGGCGGTGATAGCTTGAGGACGGTCGTTTAAATCTTCGCGATAAATAGTGCCGATGTTAAATAAGGCAAGGGCAATCATACTGTCAGACGATTTGATTAATTCCGGAGTTAACGGAAGGTCTTTGAGATAGTAGGCTTTGTTTTTGGGATCGCTTTGTGCTAATGCAACGCTGTCCACCACCTCTTCTTCGCCTTCTTCGCTGCCTTCTTCTTCATTCAAATCGTCCCAATCTAACATTTGTTTGTTGGAAATAATCCACAAATCTTCCAATTTTCGAGTACCGAATTTGCGCAAAAATTCTTGTCGCCCTTGTGTCAATATTTGGCTGTTGTAAAAATACCATCCGCCACCTGAATTTTGATTCATTCGTGGTGTTCCGGAGCCGATTAATGCCATTCTCGATTGCTCTTCTTGTTGTCGCCGTTCTTCATCAATCACCTCTTTGATGAGTTGGTTGATGAGTTTGGAGCGTTCTGCCTCACTCATTTTTGCCACTTTTTGCAAGCTGTCTTGATGGCGAACAGTTAATAGATTTTCTACCAGATTGGTTAAAATTTCTCCTTTTTTATGGATTTGATCGTAGTTAGGATAATCGTTAGGCAGCACTTGTAAAGCGGTATCGAAATAGGCTTGTGAAGCTTCATACAGTTGATCTTCAAAAAGATAATCTGCTAAAATGATCGATGATTGTGCTTTTTGATAATTATTGTCAACGCTGGTAGCCACACTTAAAGCCAATTCTTCTTTGGCTTTTGGCATATTACCTTTTCGTGTTTCTATTTCTGCTATAGCATAGTGAATTTGATCCAAATAATTTTCGTTCTTTTTGTCTTTGAGCATTTTTTCCAATAGAGGAATGATGTCTTTGCCGCCCACCGAATAGCATTTAGCCATATTGATACGAGTGTTGAAGGTGAGTTCATAGCTCATATTTTTTTTAAGCAACAGCGAGTACCATTCCGATGCCTCTTTTAATTTGCCTTGCGATTGATAAATTTGTCCGATGATGAAACGCAATCGATTGCGTTGTTTTCCGTTCGACGAAACCATGATCGAATTTTTTAAATAGGGTAGGGCATCGTCATATTGGTTGGAAAGAATGAAATGATTGGCTGTGATGGTATTGAAATGATACAGCAATTCTCTTTTCGATATTTCGCCTTTTTCTACCTGAATACGTGCTGATTCCAATTCGGTTAAAGCGTTGCTGAATTTTTTCTGTTTATCGAAAGTATGCACTAACCATAGTTTCGATTCAAATTTGATGTTTTCGTCGGGATAGTTGAGGATGATGTGTTCAAAAGTGCGTTTGGCACTCGAATATTCTTGCTTGTAAAAATAGCCTTTGCCGATGAGCAGGTAGGCATCATCAATCCATTTGCACTTCTCTTTATCGCCAAAACGCATCGAGTGGCGTTGAATGGTGATAGAACCTTTTTCGATGGCTCTGTCGGCGGTGCTGTTAAATTGTGACGATTCTTGTAACGTTCCTACATTATATACCGGCAAAACGCTCGTATAGTTGTCTTTGATTTTTTTGTTGTATTCTTTTAAACCCTCTTCCATCGAAAATTTACCGTTCCAATACACATTGTAATGGGCGGTAGTGTTATGCCAAGCTCGACTGGTAAAAGTGTTTTTTTTGGTTGAACAAGTGGTTAAAAAAAAGCAACCCGATATTATACAAAGCCATACGGCAAATGTTGTCCAACGATTTTTATACTGAGATTTGAGTGTCATCTATTATTCAACGATTCAGAAAAAATGTTTATATTTTTAACTTTTCAAAATTCAAAGAATCTTAACTAAGGATAACAAATTATACCGTGTTTTATTATAATAAAGTGCGTTTTTCTTTTTATCGTGGTTGTAACGATGCTTTCAATATAAAATGAGGCGGTTGTTTAATAACTTCCGTTGAATTTTCTGAAAAACCATTCCAAAGTCAATAATAAAACAATGACCAACAACAACCAAGGTAGTTTGATGAGCTCGTAGTAACCCGTTGTTGTATAACGAATGCGTTTTGTTGAGATGTTATCTTTAAGATATTGAATTACTTGTTCGGATTTCGGCTCCCAAAAGAAAAATTGTCCTTGATGGTTTTCTGCCAATTTTTTCATCAGTGTAACATTGGCACAAAGTTGTTCGTTTTCGATGTTGGTGGCCGAAACAATAAAATGACCACGCTCCGTAAAATTTTGTTGATCCACTTTTGTAGTAGCTTCCCAACGATAGGAGCCTGCCGGAAAACTTCCTGCATCCAGTTTGTAATTATCGCCATCAATGCCAAACAGATAATCGTATTCCAAACCCGCTTCATCGCGAATGACTAACTGAACATTTTCGGTGGTGATAGGTTCAAACATTTCGTTGTAAAGTTCGGCTTTATAAACAATTCGATCGAAAGAGGCAAATTGATTTTCGCAATATACCCGAAAACGTTGATTTTTCTCGTCTGACGCTAAAAATTGAATGGTTTTAAGGATCAGATCGTTGATGGGACGACTGTTTCCTAATCGTTTTGCCGTATTCAAACGCCAACGCCAAAGTCCTTCTCCTGCAATAAAGCCATATCGTCCGTTTATCGTATTATTGAAAGCAATCAAAGGATATTCCATCGTAATGTTTCCGATTTTTTGAAACATCAACACCGAGGCAGCATTGGATAATTTATAGGCACCAAAAGGAACTGTTAACGGAGTCCATTGCGAACAATCTTCGGCAACAACGGCATCGGTTTGAAACGATCTAAAAGCATGATTGAAAGCCGGTGTGGCATCTTCTGTTAAATTATTTTGTTGTTCAATCGTAAGTCCGGTGCGTAATTGATTGAAACGAGAAATGTTTGTGCTTTGCCCGATGACAAATAATACGGGTGTTCGTGTTTCGCTGCATTTTTGTAATAGTGATTCCATCGGATAGGTTAACGAGGGCAGTTGATGCAAAATCACCACATCGTATTTGTCAGGTGAAAGTTGAGGAGTTGATGCCATAGCTGTTTCCACTTCAAAGGCGATGCTGCTTTCTAAAATTTCTTTGATGGCGGCAAGATCGGGATGAGGCGCGTGAGCCACTAATAATGCTTTTTGTTGTCGCTCTAACACTTCTACTACCACATTTTGACGGTTGTTGTCGCGGTTCGATTCTTGGTCGATGGCATCCAATTCGATGGTGTAGCGGTGCAGTCCGACTGAATCGGCGGTTGGATAGAAAATATGTGTTGTTGAGTAACGATCGTTGCGAATGGATAGTTTTATTTCTTCCAAAACACGATCATCTTTTTTCAAACGCAAAATGGTTTGTTGTCCGCCGGCCATATAGCCGCTGATGAAAACTCGAATTGGAAATTGATTGTTTTTAAAGGCTTTGCTGTTTACAGTAACTTTTGATAATGCCAAATCAATGTGCGGGATAGTGTCGCCAACGAGCAACGTAACGGCAGGCACTGTCAAATGATTGGAGGCGAAAAGCGGATCAATGCCCGTATTGTTGATGCCGTCAGAAACCAAAACAACAGATCCTAAATGGGTGTTGGAATGTTGAATATCAATATGGTCAAACAGCGACTCCATATTGGTCAACGGCATCGAAAACGAATCAGGTAGGGCGGAAATAATCTCGGTTCCAAAAGTGTAAAAATGAATATCAAAATCATTAGAAAGTGCTGTTTCGATCTGTCGTATGTCGTTTAAAAGTTGCTGCTGATCGTTTTGCGATAAAACTTTTCCGATAGAAGAAGAACCATCTACCGCCACAACAATTGAGGGTTTTACATCGGTGTATTGATCGCTATGAACCAACGGACCTAACAATAAAAATGCAATGAAAGTTACTGTAACGGTACGCAAGGTAAACAATATCCAACGTAAACGTTCGGTGAATTCGTCATGTCGATTTCTCCAATATAAAATTCCGGCATACAACAATCCCAACAAAATGCAGGGAACGAGGAGCCATAAAGAGTATTCTGAACTGATATTCATAATGCAGTAAACAGTAAATCAATGTTTTTACTGTTTTTTTAATAAAAATTCTAAGTGAGCATTCCGCCACAAACGTGGATGACTTGTCCCGAAACGTAAGACGATAAATCGGAGCCTAAAAAGATGGCAACATTGGCAACATCGGCAGGAGTTCCGCCACGCCGTAATGGAATGGTTTTGATCCAGTTGTCGCGAACTTCTTGCGATAGTTTGGCGGTCATGGCTGTTTCGATGAATCCGGGTGCAATGGCGTTGCAACGAATGTTTCTCGAACCGATTTCTTGGGCAATCGATTTGGTGAATCCGATTAAACCGGCTTTCGAGGCCGAATAGTTGGCTTGACCGGCGTTGCCGGAAATGCCTACCACAGAAGCCATATTGATAATTGATCCGTTGCGTTGTTTCAACATGATCGGCTGAACGGCTTTTGTCATGTTGAAGGCTGATTTCAGATTGACTTTTAACACCAAATCCCAATCGGCTTCACTCATTCGCATCAATAGATTGTCGCGGGTGATGCCGGCGTTATTAACCAAAATATCTATTCTTCCGAAGTCTTTCAACACTTGATCGACTATTTCTTGCGATTGTTCAAAACTGCTGGCATCGGCAGCGTAACCTTTGGCTTTGATGCCGGTGTCGTTTAATTCTTGTTCGGTTTGTAGTTCAGGCTCTCCCATATTTAAATAGGTGAAAGCAACATGAGCACCCTCTTTGGCAAAAGCAAGGGCGATAGCTTTTCCGATACCGCGACCGGCACCGGTGATTAAAGCAACTTTATTTTTTAATAAATCCATAATAGGGGCTTTTTTTGAGGGCGCAAAGGTAATAATATTCATCAAAAGTTTTCTCCTTTTTGTGGAACGTTTTTTCTTATCTCAACCATTGATGAACGCAAGATTTCTCCTTTTATCTCATCATGATGATTACGCTGTAATCTGTTCCATTAAAATGGCGGCGTTTGCAAACAAGCACTTTTTATTCGTTGAATAACTTGGCTAAATCGGCTGTATTAAAAATTTTGAGAATCAACTTTCCGTCCGGAGTGATATTGGGGGCTGATGTAGCCATCAACGTTTCGATAAGAGCATCGATTTCTTGTTGATGAATTGTGCTTTTGTTTTGTGATGCCATTTTTCGGGCAAGAGTCAATGCCATCGATTCGTTGATGGAAAGGTTGCTTTTGACAACGCCTTGGTCGCTTTGATGCATGATTTCATGAATAACATTTTCGACATCGAAATCTTGTGGAACTCCCGATGGAATACCGTGAATGATGAAGGTGTCGTTGCCAAACGCGTTGATGTCAAAACCCAATTTTTCTAAATCGGGTAAAAGCTCGTTTAAAAGCGGTATTTCTGTCTTAGAAAGGTTGATGGTTTTGGGAAATAATAACTTTTGACAATCGCCTCTTTGATGGCTCAACTGCTGCATATTTCGTTCAAAATAGATGCGTTCCAACGCTCTTTCGCGATCGATGAGCAGCAAATCGGATTTGAACGAAAGCACAATATATCGATGGCTGATTTGTATATAATGTTGGGTAGTTGTTGGCTCCTCAGCAAACGGCAACTCTTCGGGAATGCTAGGAAACACCTCTCGTTCTACTTGTTCGTAAATAGAGGTCTCGTCAGGTTTGCCAAAAAGTTTGTCCAAATATTCGGGATCATCTTTGTCGGAATTTAAAGCTTCGCGTCTGACAGGTGCTCCAAAAGTGGCGGCAAAGGGATTATAGTCGGG
>JAQUSR010000123.1 GCA_028710155.1 Bacteroidales bacterium
TTACGACTGCAAAAGTATATAGAATCGCAGTATGCCCTAAGGTACGAGTTGATTTTTTTGTATTTTTTAACATTTATAATTCGATCATCATAAAAAATTTTTTATTATACCAATTCCATATAATATTGAATATCTGATTAATAACAACTATTCTGAAGCGGTTTTTAAAACACAAATTCCTTCCATCCATTTTCATTATTATTCGATCTTTGTAAGACCGTTTTAGAAAATTGAACAAAAAAAATGTTGTTACAACGTTGAATAAAACCGTCAATGAACAAGTTTTTAATCAACTTGTGCCCAAAAACAACTTTATTTCAAACAGCGTTTCTAATGAATAAGATTACTTTTGTACTCAACAAAAAAAAGTCATTAAAATTTTTGAAAAACAGCGGAGCAATTTCCGACTTAAAAAGTTTTAAATTAACAGAAAGTGATGAAAACCATACAAATAAAACATTATGAAACGCCTGCGGGAGCAATGATTCTCGGCTCTTTTGAAAACCAACTTTGTTTGTGCGATTGGATGATCGAGAAACGACGCGCCGTCATCGATCGGAGAATTCAAACTACTTTTCAGGCACAATATGAATTTTCGAGCAGCAACGTGATTGAAAAAGCGATTTTGGAATTAGAAGAATATTTTGCGCATCAACGTACTACGTTTGATATTCCTTTGATATTTGCGGGAACCGATTTCCAGAAAAAAGTTTGGAATCAGCTTTTGAAAATTCCCTACGGCACAACCCTGTCGTATGGCGAAACGGCTCGACAAGCGGGCTGTCCGAAAGCCGTTCGCGCTGTTGCTAATGCCAACGGAGCCAACGCCATATCGATTTTTGTTCCTTGTCATCGCATCATTGGAACCAATCACCAATTGGTGGGTTACGGCGGCGGCTTGGAAGCCAAAAAGTTTTTGTTGAACTTGGAAACTGCCGATGATTTTTTTTGTTGATTGGTGAAATTAATAAAACGAACATCAATTGCGTTCAAAACAATAACTTTTCAATAAGATAAGGACAAAAGTCGAAAAATAGCTTATACTTTTTGGATGAAAATCTAACCATTTCTGTTCAATCGGAATAAGCCTGCTTTCGCACCGATTCGTATATTAAAAATGTGTTTTAGATCTGTGGTGATTTTATAATTCAAAATATCTACCTTTGCATCAACAAAATTTTTTAAAAAAGAAATAGAAATAAAGATATAAAGACATATATTAATTAGCGTTTGCTATTTATTCAGAATCCTGAAACCTGAGAAATTTCAAGAAATCAATCTGAGAATAAGTTTAGTAAACGCCTACGCGACAGCGTGGGCGTAACTTATTCGGATTGGTGGGTATTTCTCAGGACCTCAGGATTCAATAAGCGAAGTTCACGCTTTGTTTTTATTGAATCTTTTGAGGTCTTTTTGATTTACCCGCTACAACGAAAATAAGTAGCTGCGCACAAAAAGCGTAGCATGAGAAAAACAGACACAGACTTGCCCGACTTGCAGCGTCAGGTAAAGTCGAAAGAGCGTGTAGCAGCTCATGGCGAGGTGTTTACCGCCCAACGCGAAATCAATGCGATGCTCGATTTGGTCAAGCAGGAAACGGAACGCATCGATTCGCGTTTTCTTGAACCGGCTTGCGGCGACGGCAATTTTCTTATTGACATTTTGCGTAGAAAAATGGCGGTTGTAGAATCAAACCGCAAAAAAACACGTTCGGAATTTGAGCGAGACGCCTGCCAAGCGGTTTCGTCTCTCTACGGCATTGAAATTTTGGAAGATAACACAAAGTTGTGCCGCAAACGCCTCTTCGATTTCGTGAAAGAACGGTATGTAGCTCACTTTCCCGATGCCGATGTTTCTGAAAATGAATTTCTTAAATCCATCCGATTTCTTCTCGAAAAAAACATTATTTGGGGAGACGCGCTAACGTATCGTACGGTTGGCGTGGCGCAACAGCCAATTATTTTCAGCGAATGGACGTTCAGCGACACCATGGTAAGCCGTTGCGACTTTCTGTTCGACTTTCTTGTAGAGAAAACGCACCAATATTCACTTTTTGACGAGAATGGCGAAAAGCAGCAATTCGACCAAGTTGTTAATGCTTTTCCACCTATTCATTACATAAAACTCTACACATATGGCGACTAATGAATATATCCCCGATATTTTGAACTGTCTTGCCAATTTGAGCAACGACGAAGTTTTTACGCCGCCTGAAGTGGTTAATCAAATGCTTGATATGCTGCCCGCTGACTTGTGGACAAATCCCGACGCGCGGTTTCTCGACCCTGTGAGTAAAACGGGCGTTTTTTTGCGCGAAATAGCGAAACGGCTGATGTCGGGACTTGCTGAAAAAGTTCCCGACATACAAGAACGAGCGAACCATATTTTCACTAAACAAATCTATGGCATAGCGATAACCGAAATGACCGCCTTGCTTTCGCGACGCACCGTTTATTGCAGCAAATTTGCTGACGGAAAATATTCCGTTTGCACAGAATTTTCTGACATTAAGGGAAATATCGTTTACAAACGGCTCTCCCACACGTGGGAAGGCGGCCGATGTAAATATTGTGGTGCAAACCAAAGCGTTTACGAGCGAGGCGACAACAACGAAACCTACGCCTATCAATTTATTCACACAGATAAACCCGAAAAACTTTTTAAAAAAATGAAATTTGACGTAATCATTGGTAATCCGCCGTATCAGATGAGTGATGGAGGTGATACAGAAGATCGGCAAAGAGGAGGCGCAATACCTTTGTATCATTTATTTATACAGCAAGCTAAAAAATTAAATCCTCGATATTTGATAATGATTATACCTTCGCGTTGGTTTGCTGGTGGACGTGGATTAGATGATTTTAGAGATGAAATGCTGAATGATACTCGCATCCGTAAAATCATTGATTTTCCAATATCTTCCGATTGTTTTCCTGGGGTTGAAATTAAAGGTGGCGTTTGCTATTTCCTTTGGAGTAAAGATCATAAAGGATTATGCGAAGTAAAAACTATTCGAGGTAATGAAAAATCAACAAT
The DNA here is from genome assembly GCA_028710155.1 of Bacteroidales bacterium. Classification (GTDB taxonomy): domain Bacteria; phylum Bacteroidota; class Bacteroidia; order Bacteroidales; family WRLA01; genus WRLA01. The sequence goes on from JAQUSR010000123.1 coordinate 3,037, forward strand.
GATTAGACCATTAAAAGAAAAAGGATGTGATATTTTTATCCGTTATAATGAAAGCATTTCAATTTTACATAAGGTGCAACTTCTAAATGAAAAAACCATGAACGAACAAGTTAGTACCCAAAAACCATTTGGTTTTAGAACATTTGTAAGAGGTGAATCTAAAACATTTACACGTACCGTTAAATTATACGCTAACAAGAGTATTGGATTTGTTGATAGGAAGGATATTTTACAAAATATTAAATGGGTTGATAAATATAAGGTATATATATCAATGGCTTATGGCGCTGGAGAAGATTTTCCTCATCAAATTATAAATAAACCATTTTTAGGAGAGCCAAATACTTGCTGTACAGAAACATATGTGGTTATAGGTCCATATTCTTCAAAACAAATAACGGAAAATGTTATATCTTATATAAATACAAAATTTTTTCGTTTTATGGTTTTATTGAAAAAGAATACTCAACACGCGTCAAGCAAGGTTTATTCTTTTGTTCCTCTCCAAGACTTCAGCGAGCCATGGACAGACGAAAAACTCTACAAAAAATACGGTTTGACAGAAGACGAGATTGCGTTTATTGAAAGTATGATTAGACCAATGGAGGGCTGAACAGATGGAAGTATCACAAATTTTACCCGAATACAAGCGCAAAACGCCGAAAGTTTATGCGTACAGCGACACCAATTTCCCCGGTCAGTTGAAAATCGGATACACTGAACGCGAAGACGTAATGCAGCGCATACGCGAACAGCACCCGATAAAAACGCCTCAAATAACTTACCAATTAGAGTGGTACGATGTGGCGTTGTATGACGACGGCAGCGGGACATCGTTCACCGACAAAGACATTCACCGCTATCTGAAACGCCATGGCTTTCGCCAAACGGCGGAAGAGTGGTTTGAGTGCTCGTTGCAGGAGGTGAAATCCGCCTACATTGCCGTGAAAAACAAGACGGAAATAGAACAAACGCGTTTCCTTGATTTTTCTATGCGCCCCGAACAGGCAGTGGCGGTAGAGAAAACGTACCGTTATTTTAAGTCGATGGACGAAAGCAAAAGGCAGGAAATTCCGCATTTTCTTTGGAACGCGAAGATGCGTTTTGGCAAAACGTTCACTACTTACCAACTCGCCAAGCGAATGGGCGCGAAACGTGTGTTGGTGCTCACGTTCAAGCCTGCCGTGGAAGAATCGTGGCACGATGATTTGATGTATCACAAGGATTTCGAGGGTTGGCAGTTTTATAGTTCTAAAAGCGGAGAAAGTCCAACGTCTTTGGACGATTCCAAGCCGATTGTCTGCTTCGGTTCGTTTCAAGATTATTTGGGCGAAGACAAGGTTACGCACGGAATCAAACTCAAAAACGAGTGGGTTCATGCTTTCAATTGGGATTTGATTGTGCTCGACGAATATCATTTCGGAGCGTGGAACGAAAATGCGAAACGGCTCTTGGATATTGGCGACTCGGCATCGAAAGAGAAAATCGAAGAGCAAAACGCCATTTTGAAAGAAGACGGTTTTGATGTGAAAAGCGGCGTGTTGTTTGAGGAAGATACCATGCCGATAACGGGCAAACATTTTCTGTATCTGAGCGGTACGCCTTTTCGCGCTTTGTCGAGCGGCGAGTTTTTGGAAAACCAAATTTTCAATTGGACGTATCAAGACGAACAGAAGGCGAAAGGCGCTTTTGAAGGCGAAAATAATCCTTATGAAGAATTGCCTACAATGGTGTTGATGACGTACCAGATGCCTGATGATTTGGGCAATATGATAGAGCAGTACGATATGAACGAGTTCGATTTGAACGAATTTTTCAAAGCCGAGGGCATAGGAGAAAATGCCTCGTTCGTTCATGAAAACGCGGTGCAAAAATGGCTCGATATTATCCGTGGAAAAGCCTCGATTTTCAATAAAAGCGATTCACCGCTCAACGAAAAACCCGCGTTGCCGTTTGATGATACGCGCTTGCTGGATATTTGCAACCACACAATGTGGTTTTTGTACAGCGTGGCAAGTTGCGACGCAATGGAAAATTTGCTGCATCGTCCGGCAAATAATTTTTACCATAATTACCGAATTGTGAATTGCAGCGGCACGCAGGCGGGCATTGGGCTGTTGGCACTCGACCCCGTGCGCGAAGCGATGACGGAAAATCCGATTACAACAAAAACTATCACGCTCACTTGCGGCAAACTAACTACCGGCGTAACGATAAAACCGCTCAGCGGAATACTGATGTTGCGAAACTGCTCATCGCCCGAAACATACTTTCAGTCGGCATTTCGTGTGCAGTCGCCGTGGACAATTCCCGATGAAGACGACCCGACTAAAAAAGTCATACTGAAACCCACCTGCTACGTGTTCGACTTTGCGCCCAACCGAGCGTTGCGCGAGGTGGTGGACTATGCCAACCAACTGAGTGTAAATACGCTGAATAACGCCGTACAAAAAGTTGATGAGTTTATCAATTTTCTTCCAATTTTGCAGTTCGACGGCAGCAGCATGAAGGAAGTGAACGCGAACGAAATACTCGATTTTGTCGATAACGGAACGACTGCTACATTGCTTGCACGCCGTTGGAGCAGTGCCTCGCTGGTAAATGTGGATAACTTGACTTTGCAACGTGTTTTGGACAATCCAAAGGCGCTTGCCGCCATTATGAAAATAGAAGGTTTTCGTTCGCTCGGCAGCAATATAATTGAAACAATTGTCAATAAATCCAACAAAATTAAGGATTTAAAGAAAAAAACCGATATCATTACTGAGAAAGAGAAAAAGGAACTTACGGAGGAGGAGAGAGAATTTAAATCGAAACGCCGCGAAGTGCAGGAAAAACTGATGAAATTCGCCACTCGCATTCCTATTTTCATGTATCTTACCGACTATCGCGAAGAGGCTCTGACAGACATTATTCGCAAACTCGAACCGGAACTTTTTGAGAAAATCACCGGCTTGACCATCGAGGATTTTGAGTTGCTCGTTTCTGTCGGCGTTTTCAACGATGCGCAGATGAACGATGCTATCTTAAAATTTAGACGTTACGAAAACTCGTCGCTGTCGTATGTAGGAATCAACAAGCACGAGAAAGAAGAGTATGTAGGCGTTTGGAGCGGCAAAGTTACTACCGTCAATATTATCAAAGCAAAAATTTAAAGCAGAATATTCGTGTTATTCAATGGCGTTTATTTTTCCATAAATAGGTCGTAATTCAAAACGCATTATTCCCCTCCCCTTTTGTTGTCTGATTTTTGAAGGCTGTTGTCAAAAATTTTTACACCACTGCCTAAAAATTGGACAATTTAAAAATATCCGTTAAATTTAATATATTGATATTCAATACAATATAATTTTTGGCATGATTCTGGCATTTATAATATCAATAAATGTTTACATCATGACAAGAAAAATATTATTCGTATTTTTGATTTTTTTGCAAACCGCAGTCATCATCAACGGACAAGAGACAATGTCGTTGAATGATTGCATGTTATACGCCATCAAAAATGCTCCGAAAGCCAAAATACGATGGGCGGAAAATGATAATTTGCAAGCCGATTATCGCGATGCAGCTTTGAAATTTGCTCCCGATATTTATGGAGTCGTCAACGGAACAGCCAATTTCGGTCGTTCGATTGATCCCGAAACCAACACGTATGCCAACTACCAAAATTTTAGCAATAACTATTCACTTT
>JAQUSR010000124.1 GCA_028710155.1 Bacteroidales bacterium
TAATATTGAAGCTCCTACACCAAAAGCTCCATCAATGGTGGCTGCGATTGATCAATATTTGACTGCATTATCCAAACGAAAATAATATCAATTAATCCTTTCAAAAGACACAAACTTGCCATTTTTTTTGACAAGATTGTGTCTTTTGTTGCACTTAGAAAATAATATCTCGTGAAATATACCTTACGAAAATATGAACGACTCCATAGTAAAAAAGAGATAGATGAGCTATTTCAACATAGCAACTCCCTTTTTGTCTATCCATTTAAAATTCTTTATGCTACTCACAACGATAGTGCGATAGGAAACGCCTCTATCTTATTTACCATGAGCCATAAAAAATTCAAACACGCCGTTCAACGTAATGCCGTCAAACGTCATCTCAAAGAAAGTTATCGTCTTCACAAACTTCCGTTAATCCAGCTTTTGGTGAACAAAAAATTAAACGCTAAAATTGCCTTTATTTATATCGCCGATAATTTGATCACTCATCAAGAAATGGAAACAAAAATGAAGTTAACCATCAAACGGCTCTGTAAAATTATCGAACAAGAAAATCCAAATAATATCGTTATATCCTAACTTTTCAAATTAATAAACACATGATTCCATTACCTAAATTTATTAAAACAGCAGTCTTGATCAGTGGATTATTCATCAACTTCACATTACACGCTCAAGATGTTTCAAGCAATACCAATTTTGAAATCGGAAAACAAATCGAAATTTTTATAAATGCCTACAAAGAGCTAAATTATAATTACGTTGACGAAGTAGATCCAACCTCTTTTATGACAGAGGGTTTAAACAATATGCTCAAAAATTTGGATCCATATACCAATTTAATCCCTGAATCGCAAATTGAAGATTACAAAATGTACACCACCGGCCATTATGGCGGCATCGGTGCATTGGTTCATCAAGATGGCGATTATGTGGTAATTTCCGATCCATATAAAAATTCTCCGGCACAACGAGCAGGCTTGCTTTCAGGCGACAAAATATTGAAAATTAACGGGAAAAACGCTGTAGGAGTTGAGTCGGAAGACATCAGCCAATTAATGAAAGGACAACCCGGAACAATGGTCGAAATTGAAATTAAACGCTATGGACAAAACGACAATTTGATTTTTAATATTAAACGAGAAGTGATTGATATTGAAAATGTTTCTTTCTCTGAACTACTAACACCGGAAGTTGGATACATCAAATTGGAATCATTTACACAAAATGTAGCCTCTCAATTTCGCGATGCCTTTACTCAATTGAAAGAAAAAGGAGATTTAAAAGGCTTAATTATTGACCTACGAGGCAATGGTGGCGGTTTATTGGAAGAAGCTGTCAAAATTATTAACCTTTTTGTAGAATCGGGACAAGAAGTGGTGAGTATGCGCGGCAAAATTCCTTCAAAAAATCGCACTTTCACAACTACACAAGCCCCAATAGATACTGAAATCCCTATCATTATTTTGGTTGATGAAAATAGTGCCTCTGCTTCTGAAATTTTGAGCGGATCAATGCAAGATCTGGATCGCGGTGTGGTGATGGGACAAAGAACATTCGGTAAAGGATTGGTACAAAATATTTTACCATTAGTCTATAACACTCAGATGAAAGTCACTGTTGCCAAATATTATATCCCTAGCGGACGTTGTATTCAAGCAATCGACTATTCTCACAAAAATGAAAACGGCAAATGGGACAAAGTCCCCGACTCTATTGCCACAGCTTTTACAACAAAAGGTGGTCGCGTTGTTTACGACGGTGCAGGTATTAATCCTGATGTTGCCTCTCAACCTTATGAATTAAGTGAAATCACCGGCTCTTTAATGTCCAAATTTATCATTTTCAATTATGTAACCCATTATTATTTCAACCACGATTCTATCAGTTCTCCGGAAACTTTTGAAATTGATGATGCTATTTGGAACGATTTTATGACATGGATCAATAACTCTAACAAAGATTATCAAATACCATCTGAAGAAATTGTAGCTTCTTTACAAGAATATTATCAAAACAATACAAGCTCTGAAAGTATTAATAACGCACTTCAATCGTTGCAACAAGCTATTATGAATCAAAAAAATACAGCTTTCAATGATAATAAAGCCGAAATTTGCCGAATGCTGAAAATGGAAATTTTATCACGCTACTACGACTACAAAGAGTACTTAAAAGCAGTTTTGAACTTCGATCCTGAAGTGAAACAAGCCATTGCTTTAATCAACAACAATAAAGAATATAAATCACTCTTAAAACCAAAAAAATAATTTTTTTTAAAACTATACCATGAAAAATTGCAAACAAATTGAATATGAGGAATTTGATAATATTGATTCATTGTCAGAAACCGACCGATTATTATTGCAAACCGCTTTCAAATCGGCTGAAAAAGCATATGCTCCTTATTCAAAATATCACGTTGGTGCAGCTATTTTATTGGATAATAACGAAATTATTGCAGGCAATAACCAAGAAAATGCCGCTTATCCCAGCGGTCAATGTGCCGAAAGAGTTACCGCTTTTTATGCTTCCGCCATTTATCCCGACCAAACAATGAAAGCCATTGCTATAACAGCCATCTCAGAAGAATCTAATCTCTCTATGCCTCCATTTCCTTGCGGCTCGTGCCGACAAGTTTTGGCGGAATATGAAAGTCGTCAACAACAACCCATCCGAATCATTTTGTATGCTCAAAATGGTCATCTGATCATTTTTAAAAGTGTGCAAGATTTGCTGCCTTGGGCTTTTGTTACTCATTGATCATCATTTAATTTCACTATTCACATTGAGAAACTATTTTTTACAATAGCATGAAAACTATTCAAGAAATTGCATATCACATTCGTATTGATATTTTAAAAATGTTGAATGCCGCCGGTTCCGGTCATTTAGGAGGTTCTTTAGATCTTGTTGAAATATTTACATGGCTCTATTTCAAAGAAATGCAACATCGTCCAAAAGAACCCGATTGGAATGATAGAGATCGTTTAGTGTTATCCATAGGTCATGTTGCACCGGTTTTATATGCATCATTAGCCCATGCCGGCTATTTTCCCAAAGAAGAACTATTATCACTGAGACAATTAGGAAGCCGCTTGCAAGGTCATCCTTGTCGCAATGTTCAACTACCCGGCATCGAATTGGCAGCCGGATCTCTCGGTCAAGGTGTAGGTGTTGCCGTTGGTATGGCATTAGCTGCTCAACACGATCATTCACCACAACGTATTTTTTGCATTATGGGCGATGGTGAACTCCAAGAAGGATCTGTCTGGGAAGCCTTTATGAGTGCAGCTCATTATCATTTGAATCATTTTATCGCTATCATCGATCGTAACGGCGTTCAAATTGATGGAACAACTGAACAAGTGATGGCTTTAGAACCGCTCTCCGACAAATTGAAATCCTTCGGACTCCATGTTGAAGAATGCAATGGAAATGATTTTTTCGATCTCGAAAACACTTTTAACCATATTAAATCCATTCAAAACCAACCTATTGCCATCATTGCCAATACAAAAATGGGATACGGAGTTCCGGAAATTGAAGGTAACAACCAATGGCACGGAAAAGTACCGAATAATGAAGAAGTTGTCCGTTTTATTCAAACATTACGAAAATGAAATCATGGAGCTGTAAAGCGTTAAAAGCTACTAAAGAAGGATTTGGCGAAGGATTAATCATCATTGGTGAAAAAAATCCTGATGTCATTGCTATTGGTGCCGATATTACAGCATCTGTTTCGGTGAATGGTTTTGCCAAAAAATTTCCTCAACGATTCTATTCTATAGGTATAGCAGAGCAAAACGGCATTGCCATTGCCGCCGGAATGGCACTATCAGGAAAACTACCCGTTTTTGCTTCGTATGCCACTTTTGCAGTAACACGCGCCTTAGATCAAATTCGTATTTCATTATGTTATAATGATGTACATGCTATTATCGGAGGTGCTCACGCCGGAATCAGCGTCGGTCCCGACGGTGCTACTCATCAAGCCTTAGAAGATATTGCCATGATGCGTGTATTGCCCAATATGATCGTGCTTTCGCCATGCGATGCTACACAAACAAAACTTGCTGTTATGGCAGCCGAACAATGTCAACATCCCGTTTATATTCGCTTCGGGCGTGATATTGTTCCCGATTTTACTGATGATTCGATGCCTTTTACTATCGGAAAAGCTCAATGCCTAAAAGAAGGTAACCATGTGGCTATCCTCGCCACCGGACATCTTACTTGGGAATCGTTACAAGCCGCTTTCCTTTTGGAAAAAGATAATATTCATGCTCGTGTAATCAATTTTCACACCATAAAACCAATTGACAAACAAGCAATTATAGATGCTTCAACCACCGGTCTGATCGTTACGGCAGAAGAACATCAAACAGCCGGAGGTTTTGGAAGCGCTGTTGCTGAAGTGGTTGTCGAAAATTGTCCCACACCTATGCTGATGATTGGTGTACACGATCGTTTTGGAGAGTCAGGACCTTCACAAGTATTGATGGAAAAATTCGGACTAACGGCTGTTTCTATTGCTCAAAAAATAAAAACGGCTTTATCAAAACAATAAAAGTTTTCTCCGATTTTCAAAGATTATTTTCGTCAATATCAATTGGTTTTAAAACTGAACTCGATCTTAGAAAACTCCTCGTTTGCCTTAACAATTTTATTTTTTAATCGTGATTTGTATTCTACAAATTGGTTGAAAATTTTACGATCACCTACCGATAACGTTTGAATCGCCAACAATGCTGCATTTAATGCACCGTTTATAGCAACCGTTGCCACAGGAATTCCCGGAGGCATTTGCAACATTGCTAAGGTGGCATCTAAACCTTCCAAAGAAGCTTTTATCGGCACACCAATCACCGGTAACGGTGTCATCGCTGCTATAACCCCAGGCAAATGTGCTGCCATACCCGCAGCAGCAATAATAACTTTGATACCGCGTTGATCAGCATTTTTAGCAAAATCGGCAACTTCATCCGGCGTTCTATGTGCCGATAACGCATTGATTTCAAACGGAATTTCAAATTCATTGAGCGTTTTTGCAGCGGTTTCCATCACTGACCAATCGCTGGTGCTGCCCATAATGATACTTACAATCGGTTTCATTTTAATACAATTTTTAATATTTAAAACCTTTTCAAGGGTAAAAATTTTTTTTGCAAAATTAGTAAAATCCACACATCTTTTTCTTCTAAAAAACATTACCTTTGCCAAAATCTTCTATATAGACTTCATCTATAAAAAACAAAATCTATTCAAAATATCCCATGATTTGGTCAACATATATTAAAGGTTTTAAGACTTTTTTGCAATTAGAAAAATCGCTTTCATCCAATACCATAACTGCTTATCTTTCTGATATTGAACTATTCGAAAATTATTCAAACCAATTTTTGTCCGCAAAAAGCCCAACATCCATTACTTTACAAGAAGCAGAAGATTTTATTGTTTACATCCATCGTGAGCTTCTCCTTTCTGAGCGTTCACAAATGCGAATTATTTCCGGGATTCGTGCTTTTTATCAATATTTGTTGTTCGAAAATTTAATAGATAAAAATCCGATAGAATTATTAGAATCGCCCAAACCCATAAAACGACTCCCCGATACGCTTTCGTTTTCTGAAATCAATCAGATAATTAATATCATCGATTTAAGCAAACCTGAAGGAGATCGCAACAAAGCCATCGTTGAAATCATGTATGGTTGTGGACTTCGTGTTTCAGAAGTAGTCGATTTGAAAATCAGCAATCTTTTTTTTGAAGATGGTTTTGTTCGAATTGTTGGAAAAGGCAACAAAGAACGTATTGTTCCGATAGGTAATCATGCCATCAAAGCCATCAATTTTTACTTGATCGATCGTTCAAAAATGAATATCAAACCGGAATTTCAGGATATTTTATTCGTAAATCGCCGTGGTTCACAACTAACGCGTGCCATGATTTTCACCATTATCAAACAATTAGCTGCTGCTGCCGGAATTCATAAAAACATCAGTCCGCACACCTTACGACACTCTTTTGCTACTCATTTAGTGGAAGGTGGTGCCGATTTAAGGGCAGTTCAAGAAATGTTGGGGCATTCCTCCATCACTACTACTGAAATCTATACACACTTAGATCAACGTTTTTTAAGAAAAACATTGGAACAATTTCACCCACTTTCCAAAAAGTAACAGATTTTGTCCCTTATGCAAAAAAAAAGCTCGAAAAAATTTCGAGCTTTTTTATAAACAATTATACGAAATTATTTTTTGTTAGGGCAACCTTCATGACCACCTTCTTCTGCTTTTTGGCATTTGTGTTCGCCTTCACCTTTTTGACATTTACCATGACATTTACAATTAGCTTTAACTTCGTCAATTAAAACTTTTTGTTCTTCCACGGTTAAATTTGCCCAATTAGCTAATTTAGCATCAAGTTCAGCTTTTTTTGCTTCCATTTCAGCTTTTTTAGCTTTGCATTCTTCAGTCATTTCAGCCTCTTTTTTAGCACATTCTGCTTTTTCTTCTTCTGTCAAAGCTGCTTTTTTAGCTTCGCAAGCGGCTCTTTTTTCATCTAATTTTTGTTTAGCTGTTGCAACCAATTCAGCTTTCTTTTCTTCAGTTTGTGTTGCCCAATTTTCCCAGTCTGCTTGGAAAGCTTTTTCTTCTGGAGTCATTTCATGACAACATTTTTTTTCAGTTGAATCAAC
>JAQUSR010000125.1 GCA_028710155.1 Bacteroidales bacterium
CTTTGGTTATAATCATTCTATTGGCGGTGGTTATACTTTCAAAAGTAAAAAAAATTGGTTGCTGGGTGTTGATTTCAACTTTATGTTTGGTCAACAAATAAAAAATGAAGCCGCTTTATATCATTTGTTGGAAACAAATAACGAATTTATTATTAGTATAGATGGTTCTGTTTCAGAAGTTAGAACACACGAACGCGGTTTTAATGCTTTCCTGAAATTCGGAAAACTGTTTTCTGTTCTTGCACCAAATCCAAATTCGGGATTTTTTGTAGATGCCGGTTTAGGTCTGCTCACCTACAAATATCGAATTGATAACGTCAAAGGTATGGCACAACCACTTTCGGGCGAATATCCCAAAGGCTACGACCGACTTACAACCGGTTTTGCACTACGAGAATCGGTGGGTTATCTTTTCTTAAGCAACTCTCGTTTAGCTAATTTTTTTGTCTCTTTTGACTTTATACAATCGTTTTCGCACCGTCAACGCGACTATGACTTCGATTTGATGCAATATACCGATAAATCCACAAAAATGGATTATCTATACAGCATTAGAATCGGTTGGATTTTCAATTTATATCGTCGTTCAACACCCGATTATTTTTATAATTAAACCTTCGCATGAGACCGTTGTACACTTTTTTCATTCATGCCTACTCTTGGATGATTGCCATCGCTGCTTTGTGGAATACCAAAGCACGTCAATGGAAAAGTGGACGAAAAAATTGGTATCAAAATCTTTCTCAACAAATTCCGAATGACAAAAAAATTGTTTGGTTTCATTGCGCCTCGCTCGGAGAATTTGATCAAGGTCTTCCCGTTATGGAATCCTTGAAAGAAAACCAACCGAACATTTTTTTAGTAGTAACATTCTTTTCTCCGTCAGGATACGAACATCGAAAAAAACATTCTGTAGCAGACTTAATTTGCTATATTCCAATTGATACACCTAAAAATGTTCAACTATTTCTTCAAGTAGTTCATCCGGAATATGCCGTTTTTGTCAAATATGAATTTTGGTATAACTTTTTGCATCAATTACACATTAACCGCATTCCCGTTATTTTTATCGCTTCCAATTTTCGATCATCACAACCATTTTTTCAATGGTATGGCGGATGGTTTCGAAAACATTTACAACAAGTTACAGCATTTTTTGTTCAAAACGAAAATTCTAAGAAACTTTTAGAATCCATTAAAATAGAACAAGTGACCGTTTGTGGCGATACACGCTTTGATCGCGTTGCCGATTTAGTAGCACAAAACTATGATCTGCCTATCATTCAAGCATTTAAAAATGACGGCTTTTTATTAGTAGCCGGAAGTTCGTGGCCTCCCGAAGAAGAAATCTTACAACAACTGCTACAACAAAAATGGCCTTCGTTGAAACTCATTATTGCTCCGCACGATATTTCAGAAACACATATCCAACAAATTGAAAAAAGATTTCCGAATCATTGCCTTCGCTATACACAAGCAGATGAACACAATATTTCCGATAAAAACATATTAATTATCAACAATATAGGAATCTTAAACAAAATTTATCGCTATGCTGATGTTGCCTTTATCGGAGGCGGTTTTGGCAGCGGATTACACAATATTTTGGAAGCCGCCTGTTATGGTGTTCCTGTTTTTTACGGTCCTAAAACCGAAAAATTTCCGGAAGCCCGTTTATTACAAGAGGCCGGCAGCGGATTTCCTATAAATTCGTACCAAGAATTTAACCGACAATTTCGACTACTATTTGATCAACAGAAATATCTTCAAGAAACTAAACAATTGAGTTTCAATTTCGTTCAACAACGAAAAGGAGCAACAAAAACCATTCTACAATATTTGTTGCATCAATAATCATCATCATTTTTTTCTATCGCATTTTCTGGTTTTTTTTATAAAGTTTTTTTTAACTTTGTAAAATTCTAAACAACCCTTATTAAGCTTTTTATAACATTGATTATCAACATTAAAAGATTTTTTTTATGATTAAAGTGCTGATTGTTGACGAAAATAATATCGTTGCTGACGGAATTGAATCTTTATTAAGCGATGCGTCAGATATCGAATTTGTAGCCAAAGTAACGACTATCGACCATAAAAAAATTGATGCTATCATCAACGAAACAAAAACCAACATTTTATTATACGATGTGTACAATCCTGATGATGAAAAACTATCCAATATCAGGCAGTTACGACATAGAATGCCCAAATTGGCTATTTTAGTTTTATCGATGGTCGATCGCAGAAAATTTATTTTGAAAACCATCCAATTAGGCGCTAAAGGCTATTTGAGCGGAAACACCTCACGCGCCGAGTTGATCGAAGCTATCTATACCATTCGCAGCGGTTACGATTATTTTAGCCAATACATCACCAACACCATTTTGCAAGACTATCTCAAAAAAAATACCGATAATTACGAAAGTGATCCTAACGAACTTTCTTCCAGAGAAATAGAAGTTCTTCGTCTATTTGGAGAAGGCTATTCTAATCAAGAAATTGCCGATAAACTCTTCATCAGCATTCGAACTGTTGAATCGCACAAAACCAACATTATGCGAAAAGTAGATGGAAAAACCACAGTCGATTTAGTCAAATTTGCCATCAAAAACAACTATATAGAAGTTTAATGATGGTTTTTCTCTACTTTTGATGAGCAAAAAATATTGGTTGGCTTAAGATTATTCACACAAACAATAATAACATAATGAAATACAATGTATTAGTATTAGGAAGCGGTCCCGGTGGTTATGTAGCCGCCATTCGAGCCGCACAATTAGGAATGACAGTTGCAGTCGTAGAACGTGCCGAATTAGGCGGCATTTGCCTCAATTGGGGCTGTATTCCTACCAAAGCATTGCTAAAAAGCGCAGAAGTATTAACCCATCTAAAACATGCCGAAAATTTTGGAATCGTTGTAGACGGCAATATTCAACCCAATTTCGAAGCAGTGGTTCAACGTAGTCGTGAGGTTGCTGCCAACATGAGCCGCGGAATCCAATTTTTGTTTAAAAAAAATAATATCGATGTTATTCAAGGTGTTGGAAAAGTGAAACCCGATCATTTTGTAGAAATCACTGATGCAGAGGGTCATGTAACCGAAATTGAAGCCGATCATATTATTATTGCCACCGGTGCAAGATCCCGTCAATTACCCAATATGCCCCAAGACGGAAAATATATCATTGGCTATCGTGAAGCACTTACTCTACCAAAATTGCCTGAAACAATGGTCGTTGTAGGTTCCGGAGCTATCGGATCTGAGTTAGCCAGCTTTTACAATGCGATGGGTACAAAAGTTACTTTAGTGGAATTTTTACCCAACGTTCTTCCTTTGGAAGATGAAGAAGTATCAAAACAAGCCGAGCGTTCAATGAAAAAAGCCGGTTTGACGGTTATGACTAACGCTTCTGTTGAAAAAGTGGATATAGAAAACGACATTTGTCATGTTACTATTAATAGCCAACGTAAAGGTTTGATCACTATTGATGCAGAAATTGTTCTTTCAGCTGTTGGTGTAAGTACCAATATCGAAGGAATTGGTTTAGAAGATGTTGGGATTTCTTTTGAGCGAGGAAAAATATTGGTGGACAATTTCTATCAAACCAATATTTCAGGCTATTATGCCATCGGAGATATTGTTCCCGGTCCTGCATTGGCACACGTTGCCTCCCACGAAGCATTGGTTTGTATCGAAAATATTGCAGGTAATCATCCTCAACCTGTTGATTATTCTAATATTCCCGGATGCACCTACATCACACCCGAAGTGGCAAGCACCGGATTATCAGAAGCCAAAGCCATTGCTGCCGGATTTGAAATTAAAGTCGGGAAATTTCCATTCACTGCCTCAGGAAAAGCAACCGCTGCCGGCATGAAAGATGGTTTCGTTAAACTTATTTTTGATGCTAAAAACGACCAATTGTTAGGTGCTCATCTCATTGGCGACCATGTAACGGAGATGATCTCGGAATTGGTTTTAGCTAAACAAATGAAAGCTACAGCCCACGACATCATTCATGCTGTTCACCCTCACCCGACAATGTCTGAAGCCGTTATGGAAGCTGCTGCTCAAGCGCTCAATGAATGTGTTCATTTATAATCATATCGAACATTTTGAAAAAACCCGTGTTTTCACACGGGTTTTTTATTTTATTAACACTTCTCTCCTTCCAATTCATAAATTTTATTAATAATTATTTTACTGCAATATTTTTCTATCCTCCTCCGTTTTTTTACCGTCATTTTGAAATTATTAAACAAAATTGCCTATGCAAATTTTTTCTACTCCTCAATCATTTTCAGAATCAATACCCAATTCTTGGATGGAAGCATTGAACGAAATGGGGCTCACCGAAGAAGCATTAGAAGGTCCCAGCCCCCAAATTCTGGAAAACATTAGAAATTATTCGTTACAATTGGTCGCTTACCCGATCCAACAAACGAACCAAACAATTTTAATTAATCTAAATTAAACAAACGGCAGGAAATCCTGCCGTTTGTGTTAAAAAAAAGAACTTTTATTAATAAACTTTATTTTTCGTTGAATTTTCATCCTTGATACAACGCACTCCATACCCGTCACCTTTTCTATCACTATATTGATATACATCATCCATAGAATATCTCATATAACGATACCACGCGTGCGACGCACTTTTCGATGTAGATGACCATCCGTAAGCATTTTTGCCTTGATCATGAAAAAGTCCATCATAATCATAACGATAACCGCAAGGTAACATCGAAAACCCATAATCATTCGTCCCGTTTCCCTCCTCGTACCAATCTGTGGTCGATTTGAGCTTTCTTCCGGCAATAGTATCTCCTCCCGCATATTGTACCAAAATCGCCCATTCTTCATCACTTGGAACATGCCAACCCGCAGGACATAGTTTTTCAGTAGCAACTGTAAACCAATTATATAAGGCACCAAACTTCAAGCTATACTTTATTGAATCGTTGTCATACCAACAATATGCCGGTGTTGTCAATTTTTTCCAATCAACGCTCTCTGTTACTAATGGAATTGAGGTTCCGTCATTATAATGAACGGATCTTAAATTGGATGCCATCCACTCTTGTTGCCCAATAATTACAGAAACATAGTGATTTCCGTCAATATCCGTTACACCGTCTCCATATTGAATGATACTATCCGACAATGTACAAAACTGTTTTTCAACTCCATAAATCGTATCTGTCTCATTAACGGCAAATGCTCGTACATAATATTCCGTTTGCGCCTCAAGCCCCTCTAAGCGACTCACAAAAACGCCGATGCTATCGAGAGCTTCAATTTCTGCAATATTATGATTCACGGTTGGTTGTGTGTTTATTGAAAAGCAAATACCATATTTCTTTACATTTTGTCCTTTGTATTGAACACGTCCCGAACATAATGCCGAATGAGCCTTTATATCAGAAACAGCTATTGTCTCCACCTGACAAAATTCTGAATTATTCAACTCGTTTTCAGATGTTTCCACTTTTTTGCACATAGCCAACAGCGTCATCGTTCCCATTAATGAGCAGAAAAATATCGTTAAATAAACTTGTTTTTTCATTATGATCTAGTGATAAAATATGTATTCTGTTATTTACAAACCAATTACACGAAAACGCACTAATCGCAACGGAACACCTTCGGCATTTTTCAAATTCTGTAAAGCATAGATATATCCATTGAAAAAGACCATTTTTGAAGGAGTAATCGACAAATCATAATCATCACAAACAAACATATATTTTCCTACAAATTTTCCGTCTCTATGATACATCCATACATGAAAGCGGTTCTCTCCTACTTTTTCCGGAATTTCAAAAAACAGCAATTGATCAGCTGAAGTTTTTAATATCGTTGAAAAGGCAGGCTCAATCATAGGTTTAGAAATTTGACGCATTTTTGATTCCAACTTTTGAATCCATTCATTGACTTTTTCTTTATATAATTGAGGATCAATAGACGGATCGATTCTCTGCTGTGGATTGTTTTTTAAATCTTCAATTTCTTTTCTAATCAACGATTGTTGTTCTTCGACAGATAAATATTTGACCCAAGAAATTTTCTCGTTCGTCATCAATTTTCCATTTTGATCAAAAATCATTATTCCACCCAATGTCGGAAACGCTGCAATAATATGATTATCAATAAATTCTATATTTGGATCGAAATTAATATCCAAATCTTTTCTATCCACAAAATGCTCCCAAATGACTTTTTCTTCATTCGTATTGAAATCGACCAAAGCGATAAAGAAACGATGTTTTGTGGTTTGACTTGAAGTTCCTACTACCGCTATTTTATTGTTATTCAATGCCACCATATCTGAAACGCGATAATTCAAATTCAATGTTTTCACCAAAGTTCCATTAAAATCGAAACATTGAATATTTCCCTTATTATCAGGGATCGTAAAAAATGTGTTTTGATTAATGATTCCTTTGATGGGTGTCAAATTTTTTAAAACTTTACCTCCTTGTTTGACACTAAATTCTTTGACATATTTTCCGTTGCTATCAAACAATGTATAAAAATTTTTGTTGGTATGGCTCACCACAGCCGAACCATCGAGAAGCACCTGCAACGTTTTCCGTTTTCCGATAGCTTTTCCGCCCAACGTATCCGTATAGGAAGAAAATATTTTATTCCATTGATTATCTTGAGCATAGGTTTCATCAGGAACTAATCGAACAGTTT
>JAQUSR010000126.1 GCA_028710155.1 Bacteroidales bacterium
TCTGACAACTTTAGTAGTCAACATTCGCTATTCATTGATGTCGTTGGCTTTAACACAAAAATTACAACCCAATATGTCATTTTTCAAACGTTGCATCATTGCTTTTGGTGTTACGGATGAAATTTTTGCCTTAGCATCGCTCGAAAAAGAGGATATTCGATTTCCATTTTTCGGTGGTTTGATGTCGGCACCAATAGTCGGATGGTCGTTAGGTACGTTTTTGGGTGCTTTCGCCTCAGGTTTACTACCACCGATGTTGCAAGGATGTATGGGAATTGGTTTGTATTGTATGTTTATCGCCATTATCATTCCTCCTGCCAAAAAAAGTAAAAACATTCTTATCGCCATTGCGATTTCCAGCATCTTGGCGTGTATGTTTAAATATATTCCCGGAATCAACGTTCTATCTCAATCCGGTGGCGGATGGGTAATTATCATCTCAGCCATTACAGCTGCTGCTTTTTGCGCTACATTTCTTCATTCCGAACAGCCTCTTACAGAAAAAACGCTGAAACCGGTTGAAGAAACTGTCAAAAATGTTAAATTAAGACGATGAGCTACCTTTTCTTTTCGTTAATTATTATGGCAGTAATGACCTACTCCATACGAGTAACGCCATTAGCCTTCTTTAATAAAAGGATTGACAATCAATGGATAAAAGATTTCTTGTATTATATTCCTTTTTGCATTTTGGCATCCATGACTTTTCCTGAAGTCATCTATTCTACTTCGCCTAATGTTGAAGAACTACATTTGATTTCCGGATTTACCGGCACCATTACTGCCATCATCATTGCTTGGAAAGAGCGTGGATTGCTCGTAGTGGCAATTTGGGCGGTTATTGTAGCTGCCATCACCGAATGGTTGATCGGATATTTTTTGTAACAGCTTCGCTATTATCTCTTTTCAATAATATTTTGTGTCATCACTTTCAAATGATCGACCCATTTGTGAGGGACCATAGTTGGCCTGAAAGTCAGCAATTTGTTCATTAATTCCTCCGGTTGGCTTTCAACAATGATATTTTGACGTTGTTCGTTGCGTAAAAAACCCTCTTCTACCATGACATCTAACTGTTTCACTATTGAATCGTAGTAGTGATTGACGTTATAAATTGCCAAAGGTTTATCCGTCAAATTCAATTGATATAAAGTAAGAATCTCGCTCAACTCGTCTAACGTTCCTAAACCGCCCGGCATCGTGATGAAAGCATCAGAAAGTTCCACCATTTTCATTTTTCTATCATACATATTTTCGGTCATAATTAATTCATTGATACCGATATAAGCGATTTCTTTCTTTGCCAAAAAATGGGGCATTACACCAATAACGGGTAAATCGTTTGCCATAATTTCATCTGCCATTACACGCATCAAGCCAATGTTGGAACCGCCATATACTAAACCAATATGATGTGCCACAAATTGTTGTGCCAAACGAAGCGTCATTTCGGCATAAATGGGATTGAAACCTGGGGACGATCCACAAAAAATACAAACTTTATCAAGACTATTTTTATTCATAACTTTATGTCAATAAATTATTTACATTTACTCTTCTGCATCCACTACTTTATACACCTTGTCACCTCTGCGAACAGGATTTTTTGTAGGAATGGAACAAATTACACCTTTTTCTGTTTTTGTAACCGGTTTTAAATCAACACGAATTTCATCAACAAATTCTTCTGCCACACCGGTTGTCGCACCCATGATTTTGAGTTCATCACCTATGGACAAATCTCCGGTATCGATACGAATTTCTGCCACGTTTAGTTTTGAAAAATAGTTAGTTATCAATCCAACATACACTTTTGTTTTTGTAGCTAACGACCCATAACGCTGAGTCCACTCTCCAATGGTTTGTCCTAAATAATAGCCGTTCCAAAAACCGCGATTATACACAGTGCTTAATCTTGCGTTCCAATCTACTATTTTTTCATCTGTGAAAGAATCTGATTGATAAGCATTTACAGCTTCTTTATAGCATTGTGTTACCGTTTTTACATATTCGGGCGATCTGCCGCGTCCTTCAATTTTCAGCACACGAACGCCGGCATCCAAAAGTTGATCCAAAAACTGAATGGTTTTTAAATCTTTCGGACTCATAATATATTCGTTATCAATCTCTAATTCAATTTCTTGATCTTTATCTCGAACAATATAACCGCGCCTACATGGTTGATAACAAGCTCCTCGATTGGCACTTGCACCAAAATTATCCAAACTCAAATAACATTTGCCGGAAATTGCCATACACAAAGCACCATGAGCAAACACTTCTATTTGAACCAATTCGCCCGAAGGTCCTTTAATTTGTTCGTCTTCAATAAATTTTGTAATTGATTTCATCTGACGAACATTTACTTCGCGCGCTAAAACCATCACATCGGCAAAACGAGCGTAATAGCGAACAGCTTCTTTATTAGAAATATTGCATTGTGTAGAAATATGAATATCAACATTTTGAGAACGCGCATATTGTATCACCGACAAATCAGAAGCGATCAATGCACTGATGCCGGCTTTTTTAGCTGCATCCACATAGCATTTCATGGTTTCCATTTCAGAATCGTAAATCACCGTGTTGAGTGCCAAATAGCTTTTTACTCCATGTTCTGAGCAACGTTTTGCTATTTCAGCCAAATCGTTCAAATCGAAATTTTGAGAAGAACGAGAACGCATATTTAACTGACCTACTCCAAAATAAACGGAATCTGCTCCAGCTTGAATGGCTGCCATCAACGATTCAAACGAACCGACCGGCGACATTACTTCAATTTTTTTCTTACTATTAATCATGACTTTTTATCAAAATGAAGATAATTCTTCAGGAGTAATACGATGAATGCCGATATGATATTCACGAAAAATAATTTTTTTTAATAATTCATAATCATTCTGATGATGCACAAAATCCAATTCATTGGTATCGATGATCAAAATTCGCATATTCTCTTGACGGCGAAGGTATTCGAAATAGCCTTCTTGAATTTTTTCTAAATAATGCGGATCAATATTTTGTTCGTAATCGCGTCCGCGATGTTTGATATTTTCTTTCAAACGCGAAATCGGCAAGTAGAGATAAACCAACAAATCGGGTTTGGGCAACGAGTCGCCAATAATATCAAAAAGATTAGAATAAAGTCCGAAAAGATCGTCTTGTAATGTTTTTCGGGCAAAAATCAACGATTTACTGATAAAGTAATCGGAGATAATTCCGTTTGTAAACAACTCTTTTTGAATTAATTGTGTCCGTAATTGCTGAAAACGTTCTGCCAAAAAAGATAATTCAAGCGGAAAAGCATATTTTTCGGGTTCTTTATAAAATTTGGGCAGAAAAGAGTTGTCTTCAAATTGTTCCAAAATCAATTTGGTATTCAACTCAGCCGAGAGCATTTTTGCCAGCGTGGTTTTTCCTGCTCCGATATTCCCTTCTATTGCAATAAAATTGTACAACATTTTCAACGTTTTTTGAATAGAGTTACCTTTGAGATGTCGCTACAATTCAATAATAAATCTTTGATTGTCAATTGAGCTATCGGGTGCATTTTTGCAGCAGCGATTTCGCACAAAGGTAATAAAGTAAATTTTCGTTCGGAGAGTTTAGGATGAGGAATGATCAACTTTTCTGTTTCCATCACTGCATCGTTGAAGAACAATATATCGACATCCATAGTTCGAGCAGAATAGCCTTGCAAAGAACGTTTTCGTCCTAATAAAATTTCTATAGTTTGTGCTTGATTTAAAACCTCTTGCGGCGATTGGTCAGTTTCTGTTACAACAACAGCATTCAAAAAAAGATGTTCTGTTTCAAAGCCCCATGGTTCAGATTCGTAAATGGAAGATTTTTGGATAATGTTTCCGATATTTTTTTCGATCAAAATTTCGGCTTGTTCTATCAAAAATAGGCGGTCGCCCAAATTGCCACCGATTAAAAGAAACACTTCGTTTTTCATGTGTTACTCAGCAACTTCAGATTCGATTTCTCCTTCTTTCAAATTTTTTTTGACCAACAAGAACCAATTGTTATCGATAGGAAGATAGCCGTGTTCGTAGCAGAAATAATAAGTTGATCCTTTTCGAGTGGTATAACGTTCGGTCAAATATTCAAAATGGAAACCCAAATCCAATAAGCGTTCTTTATTCACTTTTGCTTTTCCATCGGGATTCAATTGTTGTAAAATGCGGCGATTTTTTTTCAGAATGTTGTTAATATTACGAACATAATGTTGTGATTCAGTATTAATACGATTATTGTATGCAGATCGACATTGATCGCTGCAAAATCGTTTATCGGAACGTCCGATAAGCTCATATCCGCATTCTAAACAGGTTTTAGTCATATTAAATTGCCATATTTAACGCTTTATCTCGTTCTATTTCTATTTTGGTGGCTTTGCGATTGATAAAGTAAAAAATAATGGCAAAAATTGCAATATCTATTGCGATAATGGTTTCGTTATAAAAATTTTTGCACAAAAGTGCCACGGCAAAAAACAAAAAGTTAAATCACAACATGGTTGCCGTTACTTTAATATGATTATTGATGAAATTAGTCAGTAATTTGTGATGCATATGGTTTTTATCCGGAAAAAATGGTGATTTGCCTTGCATCCATCGAAACGCCATCAAACGTATGGTATCTAAAACCGGAAGAGCCATAATGCTGAAGGAAATACCAGGAGCTGATATTCGTAGAGGCATTTTATTGCCATCTAATTGTGTTTCACAAAATTGAATAACTAAAAAAGATAATAAAAAACCGATAACCAAAGATCCGGAATCGCCCATAAACATTTTAGAACGTTGTCCAAAGACATTATAAATAAAGAATGGAGCAATAGCACCAATTAAAATACCACACAAAATGGCATGTTCAATATTTCCTTTATAATAGAACCATGCACCAAATGCGAAGCAATCCATCATCATAATTCCTGAAGCCAAACCATTGACGCCATCGATCAAATTCATAGCATTAATTAATCCGATAAAAGTTATGAATGTCAATGCAATACCTAATGAAGGAGGAATAATGTCAGCACCAAAAAGTCCGTGTAAATCAGTAAAAAAATAGTTACCTCCAAAAACCAAGAGTGCTACGGCAACAATTTCACCGAATAATTTTTTGATCGGAGAAATATTGGTTAAATCGTCATAAAAACCAATAAAAAAGGTAATCATTGATCCTAACAAAGCATATTGAAATGAAGGAACTTTTCCAACTTGAGAAAAGAGCAAAAAAGAACAAATAAAAGATAAAAAAATCAGGCATCCGCCAACGGCAGGAACGTGTCCTGAATGAGAGGAGCGGCGACTTGTTCGGGCAAAAAATTTATTGCGTACCGCAATTAAAAAAAGTTGTTTTCTAAACGTCCAACCAATGGCAAAGGCAAAAATGGTAGCTGCAATTAATCGGATTTCGTCAGGAAGTATATTAAATTGATACATAAAAAATTATTATTTCATTATTTATGTTATAGTTACAATACTAAAATATCAAATTTTTTTGATATGCAAATATACAACAAAAAAACAACGTATTTTATATTTTTTTGATATTTATATTGCACAAAAAAATCATAGACCTTCACCAGAACCTAATCGTTGCAATATTTTCTGTTTTTGTCCTTTAGGAAAAAATTTCACCCAAAAAAGCACAATAGCATCATAGCCGCCACTCAACTCTTTTTCGTTTAAATTGAGAACGATTAATTTGGTTTCAATCGTAGTATTATGATTATTTTTCCATTGTTTGACATGGTTAAAATATTCACTTTTAGAGCTAATAATAGCTCCTCCTCCACCGGTAATAAACGCGATTTTTTTATCAGAAAAATCGAATTGACCTTTATCGCGATAATAATCGTTCAAAAAGTTGGCTTCATAACTGTTCATTAGAGCATCGTTATTCATGCCACAACTATCAATAATTTCCTGAGCATTAACACTTTGAAATAATATTGATAACAGAAAAACAAATACAATTTGCTTCATAGAAAAATTAATTTTAATGTTTTTTTTGATTTTAAAGGTTAAAGAAGCATCTGATCATTATATGGTAACCGCTGCATAATAGAACGGCTTAATGAAACTTCATCAGCATATTCTAAATGATCACCGACTGCAATTCCACGAGCTATGGAAGAAGTTTTAATGCCAAGATGTTTGATTTTTTTAAAAATATAATAAATGGTTGTATCACCTTCCACCGTGGCGGGAAGTGCGAAAATCAATTCGGAAACCGATTCTTTTTGTAAACGTTCTTCCAATGAAACAATAGCAATATCGTTAGGACCAATGCCATCGATAGGTGAAATGATTCCTCCCAAAACGTGATAAACTCCTGAATAAGAATTGGTGTTTTCGATAGCCATCACATCACGAATAGATTCCACTATACAAATGGTTGAATGATCGCGTTTTGGATGGCTGCAGATAGAACAAATCTCTGTATCAGAAATGTTATGACAAATTTTGCAATAGCCAATATTTTTTCGCATCGAAACTATGGCATTAGCCATTTGTTCCACTTCTTGTAAATCTCTATCCAAAAGATGGAGTGCCATTCTTAAAGCAGTTCGTTTTCCGATACCCGGCAATGTACCCAACGCATCAGCAGCTTGTTCTAAATATTTTGATGGAATTTGTCCCATTTATTGAAA
>JAQUSR010000127.1 GCA_028710155.1 Bacteroidales bacterium
GCGCTCTGAAAGGATTGCTTACCAAACGTTACGGACGCATAGTGATTATGACATCGTAATCGGGTTTAAAAGGATTGCCCGGACAAACTAACTATTCGGCAGCCAGACCCGCCATTATCGGATCAACCAAAGCGTTGGCACAAGAGGTAGCTGCACGAAAAGTAACTGTGAATGCCGTAGCACCGGGATTTATTGCAACAGATATGACCAAAGGTTTAGATGAAGCAGAATTGAAAAAAATGATCCCTTCGGGACGATTCGGCACGGCAGAAGAGGTAGCATCGTTGGTTGGTTTTTTGGCTTCCGAACAAGCCGGCTATATTACCGGTGAAGTGATTTCTATAAATGGCGGACTTTACACATAACATTGTTGAAGCATGAAACGTGTAGTTATCACAGGAGCAGGAATTTACTCATGTATCGGGAAAAATCTATCCGAAGTTTTAGAATCGTTAAAAACCGGAAAATCGGGCATTGGTATCGACCCGCTACGCATCCCCTACGGCTATCGTTCTCCGCTCACCGGAATTGTTGAACATCCACAATTAAAAGGATTGTTAGATCGCCGAATGCGAATCGGGCTTGCCGAAGAGGGCGAATATGCTTTTATGGCAACTTCAGAAGCCTTCAAAAATGCCAAGATCGATTCAGACTATTTGGAAAACAACGAAATAGGAATTTTCTACGGCAACGATTCTTCGGCAAAAGCCGTCATTGATACGCACGGCATCATTACCGAAAAAAGAGATACTCAGTTGGTTGGATCGGGAGCAATTTTCCAATCGATGAACTCAACCGTAACCATGAACCTTTCCACCATTTTCAAACTCAAAGGGGTGAACATGACCATCAGTGCGGCTTGTGCCAGCGGATCTCATGCCATCGGTTTGGGACTTTTGTTCATTCGCAACGGATTACAAAACATGGTGGTTTGTGGTGGCGCACAAGAAACAAACTATCTTTCGATGGGCAGTTTTGATGGTATTAGTGCTTTTTCAACTCGCATTGAAGAACCCACGAAAGCCTCACGTCCGTTTGATATTTCTCGAGACGGATTGGTGCCCAGTGGAGGAGCAGCAACATTAATTTTGGAAGAATACGAACATGCTGTTAAACGTGGAGCAACCATTTTAGCAGAAGTGGCGGGTTACGGATTTTCATCGAACGGTGGCAATATTTCACAACCCAGCGATATCGGTTCAATTATTTCCATGCAACGGTCGTTGGAGGATTCACATTTAAAAATAGCTGATATTGATTACATTAACGCTCACGCCACCTCCACACCACAAGGCGATGCTTTTGAAGCAAAAGCGTTGGATCAACTATTTGGAAATGTTCATACACCCATCAGTTCCACAAAATCGATGACCGGACACGAATGTTGGATGGCTGGTGCCAGCGAAATTGTTTACTCGCTGTTGATGATGCAACACAACTTCATTGCTCCGAACATCAACTTTGAAACACCCGACGAATTTTCCAAAAACTTAAATATCATTACTCAACCTATCGAGAAAAAACTCAACATCATCCTTTCCAATTCTTTTGGATTCGGAGGGACTAATAGTGCTTTAATTATCAAGAAATTATAACAGAAATGACAAGAGAAGAAATCATCTCCACCGTAAACAATTTTTTAATCGAAGAAATCGAAATTGAAGAAACAAAAATCAAAGACGAAGCGTTGCTCAAAGAAGATTTAGGCATCGATAGTCTTGATTTTGTAGATATTGTTGTGATTGTAGAACAACATTTCGGGTTTAAAATCAAACCGGAAGAGATGTCAAATGTAAAAACCTTATCGCAATTTTACGATTATATTCAGAAAAAAATCCAATAATTCGATCATGACATCGGAAAATCGCGAAAGGAAAGGAACTACCGGAGGCGGAAAGTTGGGACAACACGGCTTGTTGTTTCTGTTTCATCATATCAATGTAAGAATTTGTTATCCTTTCATTGCATTGACCATTCCATTTTACATGATTTTTCACCACAAAGCCTATTCAGCCATTTTTCACTATTTTCGACAACGATTTCAATTTTCAGCTTGGAAATCTTTTTGGAAAACGTTTGAAAATCATTATCTTTTTGGACAGATGGTTTTAGATCGTTTTGCCATTTTAGCAGGTGGAAAAAGTTCGTTTGATGTAGAAATTAGTGGGCAAGAATATTTCGATCAGCTGATTCACAGTAAAAACGGTTTTTTGATGGCAAGTTCGCACGTGGGCAATTTTGAGTTGAGTGGATATTTATTACGACAAGACAAAAAGCCCATCAACGCCATCATTTTCGGAGGCGAGCGTGCCGATTTGCAAGAAAAACGAAATCGCATCTTGTTGGCACACAACATTCATCCGATTCCGGTCAAAGAAGATATGTCGCATCTGTTTGCTTTGAATCAGGCAGTGCAAAACGGCGAAATTATCACCATGCCTTGCGACCGCATTTTAGGAAGTTCCAAAAATGTTGTTTGCCACTTTTTGGGTGCTGATGCCAAATTTCCCGTAGGATCGTTTTATATGGCTGCACAATTTCAGTTGCCGGTTGTGGCGTTGTTTGTTATGAAAGAAAAAGCAAAAAAATATCATATTTTGGTTCAACCTATCGAAATTTCTAATTTGGAAACCACCCAAAATCATATTGCCAACGCCAAAAATTTGGCACGCAGTTTTGCAAAAACGTTGGAAATGATTGTAAAAGAATATCCTACACAATGGTTTAATTTTTATGACTTTTGGAAGATTTAGTAAATGTGTAGAGCATTATTCAAAATCAGTTGGAATATGTGTAATAGAATGCACCAAATATCTGAAAAACACAATGTTTCGTTTCCTTTTAAAGATGATTTTTTTGTTGACAATCATTCTTTGTTTAAGGTTTTCGGATCGTGGAAATCGTTCTATCAAATTGCAGATATACCGAATAGTTATTTAGCTGTTGATGATATTAATACAGGCAACGGACCTAAAATTCCGTTATAGATGTTTGAAATAACTTATTAAAAATCAAATATATGAAATTAAATTCTCCGCAAAAAGAAATATACGCCAAAGAACGCTTTACTGCTTTGCAGGCACAACGATTGGCTCAAGAGATTGCTTTTGGACCTATCGTTTTTCAGGTTTCGCGATTAATGGTGAAATTTGAAATTTTTCAATTATTGGACGACCATAAAGATGGACTTTCGTTGCAAGAAATTGCTGAAAAGAGCGGTATTTCACGCTATGCAGCACAAGTTTTAATAGAATCTTCCTTGACCATAGGAACTATTTTGCTGAAAAACGAAAAATTCTATTTGGCAAAAGCCGGATGGTTTTTGTTAAACGACGATATGGCAAAAGTGAACATGAATTTCAATCACGATGTCAACTATCTAGGAACGTTTAACTTAGAAGAATCACTACTTCATGGAAAGCCGGAAGGATTAAAAGTTTTTGGCGGTTGGAAAACGATTTACGAAGGGTTGTCGCAACTGCCGCCACAAGTGCAGAAAAGTTGGTTCGGATTCGACCATTTCTATTCCGATTGTTCTTTTGAACAAGCGTTAGAGATTGTGTTTCAAGATCATCCAAAAACTTTATTGGACGTTGGCGGCAACACCGGACGTTTTGCTACTAAATGTGTAGCATATAATCAAGAGGTGCAAGTAACCATCATGGATTTGCCCCAACAATTGGAAATGATGCGCCGACAAACCGCTTCGTTGGAAGGGGGCAATCGTATTCACGGTCACGGTGCCGATTTGTTAGATGCCAAAGTTCCATTTCCAACCCATTTCGATGTGATTTGGATGAGTCAGTTTTTGGATTGTTTTTCGGAAGCAGAAGTTACCAGCATTTTGAGCAGAGCCGCAGCCTCCATGCAACCCGAAACACGTCTATTTATCATGGAAACATTTTGGGACAGACAGCGTTTTGAAACCGCATCGTATTGCTTAGCACAAATCAGTCTGTATTTCACAGCGATGGCCAACGGAAACAGTAAAATGTACTATTCTAATGATATGGAACGTTGTGTGAACGATGCCGGTTTGACGGTAGAGACCATTCACGATGGTTTAGGTTTGGGACATAGTATTATGGTTTGTAAGAAAAATTAACGTCATTATGGACGATTTCATCATCACCGATTTAATTCCGCAAAAACCTCCATTTGTTTTTGTAGATCATTTGATTTCTTACGACAAAAAAACAGCGGTCAGCACTTTTCTTATCAAAGAAAACGGAATTTTTGTCGAAAATAATCTCTTTCAAGAGGGCGGAATTATGGAAAATATTGCACAAACTTGTGCTGCCCGAATCGGATATATCAATAAACATTTGCAAGGTGGAAATATCAAAATTGGTGTTATTGGTGGCATTAAAAATTTGACAATCTATCAATTACCAAAAGTCGGTTCTTTATTGAAAACTTCCATTAATGATATGTTTGAAGATTTTGATGATGTTAAAATATTGGAAGCCAAGGTACAATGCGACGATACACTTATAGCTTCTTGTGAAATTAAAGTAGCACTTCTTAACTTATAATCGACTATGAAAAATCAAAATACAGTTTTACGAGCCGTCAAAGAATTTGATGTTCGTTTTAGTGAAGTTGATTCGATGCAAATTGTATGGCATGGGTCGTATGCTCTTTATTTTGAGGATGCTCGCGAAGTTTTTGGAGCCAAATACGATTTAGGCTATTTGAAAATGGCTGAATGCGGGTTTTATGCACCGTTAGTCGAATTAAATTTTCAATTCAAATCGCCCCTCACCTATCGCGATAAAGGATTGATAGAAATTTCATTCAGAGATACAGAAGCTGCAAAAATCATTTTTGATTACAAAATCACCAATTTAACCAACCAACAAGTGGCTGTTACGGGAACATCCGTTCAAGTTTTTTTGGATAAAAACTATCAATTATTGTGGACGATGCCCGATTTTTTTAAAGAATGGAAAAAAATCAACCATCTTTTATGAAAGTATTATGATTTATCAAGTTAGCGAAAATATTATCTCGGCATTAGGTTTCTCATCGGAAGAAAATTATCGTGCAGTGAAGCAAGGAAAAACCGGCTTACGCTTGTATGAAAACCGTTTTCAAATTCCGGAACCGTTTATGGCTTCGCTCATTGACAAAGAACGATTAAATGACGAATGGGGAACCGAAATCCAATCACAACAACGCTATACTAAATTTGAAAAAGCAGCCATCTTATCCATATTTAAAGCATTACAAAATACTGATATTCATCCATCTGATGCCAACGTGGTATTAATTGTATCGACTACTAAAGGCAATGTGGAATTGTTGGATAGCTTGAATGGTTTTGACGCAGACCGTATTCATTTGTGGAGATCGGCACAATTGATTGCCGACTTTTTCGAAATGAAAAATCGTCCAATTGTAGTTTCAAATGCTTGTATTTCAGGAGCAGTAGCACAAATTACAGCTTTGAGAACATTGAAAAACAGCTCGTTCGACACTGCCATCGTGGTTGGAGCCGATATGTTATCCAAATTCATCATTTCAGGTTTTCAATCGTTTAAAGCATTGTCTCCCATACTTTGTCAACCTTTCGACCAAGAACGAATCGGGTTGAATTTGGGCGAAGCCGCAGCCACCATCATTTATAAAAAAACAGACGACAATTTTGCTTTTTCAAAAGAGACGATGATATTGACAGCCGGAGCCGTTTCCAACGATGCCAACCATATTTCCGGTCCATCGCGAACGGGAGCAGGATTGTATCAAGCCATCAAAAAAATAATGCAAAATATTGATGCTGTTGAAATTGCATTTATCAATGCACACGGAACTGCCACTCGCTACAACGACGATATGGAATCGATGGCAATCACAACAGCTCATTTGGAAAATCGTCCAATCAATAGTTTAAAAGGCTATTTCGGACACACGTTAGGCGCTGCCGGCGTTTTGGAAACCATCATTTCATCGCACGCATTAATGGATAATACTATTTTGAAAACCAACGGATTAAAAAACAAAGGAACTGTTTGTCCGGTTAATGCGGTAACAGAAAATCAAACGTGTACTGCTAAACGCATGATGAAACTACTTTCGGGTTTTGGTGGATGTAATGCCGCATTATTGCTCACAAAAATTGGTGCAGAATCTGTTCAACAGCAGCAAGAAAAAAATTATAACACATTGTAAAACAACTATATTTTGGACTTATATATATCATCATATTGCAGATTGACTAACCAGAAAGTGTTGTTGAATGGAGTGCCAATACCGATTCAACGTTCTGAGTCGAATAGTTCATCATGGCTTCACGACATTTATCACACGTTGAAACCGGATTATGCCAAGTTTTTCAAAATGGATAGACTGTCGAAAGCCGGTTTTTTGGCAGCGGAGTTGGTTTTAAAGGAGCATTTGACCGATCGCGAAACGTTGAAAACTGATTTTTCTATCGTTTTTGCCAATCGAAGCGCTTCGTTGGATGACGATAAATTGTATCAAACGACTATTCAACAAACCGACAACTATTTTCCAAGTCCATCGGTTTTTGTTTTCACATTAGCCAACATTGTTACCGGAGAAATTGCCATTCGTCATAAAATCATGGGAGAGACTTCGTTTTTTATCATGGAGAATTTTGATGCATCATCTATTATCTCAATGACAGAAAACACTTTTTC
>JAQUSR010000128.1 GCA_028710155.1 Bacteroidales bacterium
GTCGGTATTGTCCCATCCGTTGTCTTCGTTGTAATAGCGAACTGCCATATAAAAAAACGAACGAGCAAAATCACCTTTATATTCATCAATGGGTTCAAAAACAGTTCCTGAATAACCGCTGTTGCTACAACTTCCTAATTTACAACCATTTTCACTTGTCCATGAAGCAGATCCGACATCACCCATCGGATAATTTGAGCGACGATTATTGACATAACCATCAGTGGGATACAGGTGAAAAAGGTCGGATTTCATAGGTGCTTGCTCGTTGAACCAACTTTGGGGGAAAGTGTGTTCGCGGTTGTAGCAGTCACCTTCGTCGGAATAACTGCCACATTGGTCGCTACCAAAAGTGAAATTGTAGGGAGTCGTTCCGTTTGGGACATCAGAATACATATCCCAAACTTTTCCGTTCGCTTTTTTGTCGGTAGTATAATAAGCATCCCATGTTTGTGAGTAGGATAAAGCATCATGATCGTCAATAATTGTATGCAATTTTGACTGCAATTGAGTTCCTGTAAGATTCTCTGTTCCATTGTAATATCCATTTGGTATTTGAGCGATACTTGAAATAGAAATTGCAATTATTGACCAACATAAAATTTGTTTTTTGAAAAGTTGTTTCATTATTTTTCGATTTTTTGTTCTGCGTTTTTTTGATTATACTGATTCATAGTTGTTTGAATGCCGGCAAGCATAAAGCCGGTACACATTTGCACAGCGATTGGGATTCGTTCTGAGAGTTCTTTTCGTTCGGCTTCTGTCCATTTTCCTAACACAAAATCGACTTGTTGTCCTTGAGAAAAATGATGCCCGATGCCGTACCGCAAACGCGGGAAATTTGAGCTATTGATAGCTTCTATAATGTTATTCAATCCGTTATGAGTTCCTCCGCTGCCTTTAGGTTTCATGCGGAGCGTTCCAAAATCTAAATCTAAGTCATCAGAAACAACTAAAATATTTTCAATGGGAATATCTTCTTTATCCATCCAATAACGAACCGCTTTACCACTTAAATTCATATATGTTGAAGGTTTTAAAATGGTCACTTGATGACTTTTGCAACGGCATTTAGCCACGGATCCCAAACGCTCTGTAGTGAATGTGCCGTTGAGTTTTTCGGCTAAAGCATCCACCACCATAAACCCGATGTTATGACGAGTATTTTGATATTCAGCACCGATATTACCTAAACCTACTATTAAAAATTTCACTTTTGACTATATAAAACTATAATAATGAAAAAATTATCGATTTTTGTTTGATAACAAATCGAAGGGTACAAATTTATATAAAATATGGAGGTAAAGCCTATAGAAAATAGTATTGTTGAAAAAGGAGCTAAAAATCTTCATTAGCGATCTCCCAAACCGTTTTGAAAACCAATTTTGTGATTCTTTCCATATTTTTATAGTTCAACAAATCGGAGGTATCGTTAACGGTGTGATAATCGTCGTGAGTGCCGGTGAAAAAAACGATACAAGGAATTTCGTTTGTCACAAAATGATAATGATCGGAGGCATATCGATAGATGATTTTTTGCGTAAAAGGTGCTTCTTTGATTTTTATATCTAGTCCAATTTCATTATTTTTTGCCGTTTTTTTCAAAAATTCGGAGTCTTTTCCATAATTTTCGACATACACCATTTGGTCTTCTTTGCCTCGTCCAATCATATCCATATTGATCATTGCCACTGTTTGTTTTAAAGGAATTGATGGTGCTTTTGTGTAATATTTTGAACCCAACAATCCCGATTCTTCGCTACCGAAAGCAATGAAAAGCAACGAACGTTGTGGACGAATATTATTTTTTGATGCATACGTAAAACATTGAGATAAAGCCATTAATGCAGCTGTACCTGAAGCGTTATCATCGGCACCGCGATAAATTTGTTGATGCTTATCGACACCTAAATGGTCGTAATGTGCACCAATTACTACCACTTCATCTTTGTGAGTTGTTCCTTCCAAATAGCCGATAATATTGCAAGTAATATTGTTTATAATTTCAGTTTGAACTCTGTATTTCAATGTCATAGGTGGCAGAATATTACTTGAAGGACGTTTCATAGTTAGGGCAGCTCTTGCTTTCTTTTTGATGGAGCGAATGTTGTAGCTGGTTACTGTTTTAAAATCGCTATCGTTGAAAAAAAACAATTGCAATTCCGGGTCTTGCTCATTCATGGGTTGAAAAGCGATGTGAAAAATGTTCATTTTTTGGTTGAACGAATTATTGATATAGCTTCGATGACTTTTAGCAATATATTGATAAGTATAGTTGTTATCGCCAAAAAATAATAAGAATACGTTGTTTTTGTTGTTTTTACGAAGCGTATCAATTGAAGCAATTATATCAGAAATGTCCATGGCAAACACAATAATAGCATGGTTTTCAATAGAATCCGGAATGCTGTGATGATATCCGGCAAAGAAAACGGGTAAATGATGCCATTGTGTAGTGGAATCTTGTCCCCAAAAAACAAAATCAGTGACGGCTTTGTTGTTGAACGAAACATCGCAAGAGTTGCGATGATTGATGATCGGAAAACATTGACGATAACCGGGTTCAAGAGCGTCACTCAGCCCGTTTTGTTGAAAAAAATCGGCGATATATTGACCGGCTTTAATCTCGCCACCATTGGCAATATGTCGTCCTTTCATAGAATCGGAAGTTAACACGGCAACATATTCTTGGAGCCGGTCGGCGGTTAGCGAAGGAATCATTGATGCGTTCTCAGAAGAATTTTGCGAAAAAACGATCAAAGAACCTTTCAAAATGAAAAGTACGAATATTACTGATTTTACAAATTTTGCCATGCGAAAAAATGATTGTTAAAATTATTTATAATGATAATCTATAAATACTTAATAAAAAAATGAATGTAAATTTCAAACGGCAAAGGTATTATTTTTGAAAGAAAAAGATGATGTATTTATCAAAAAATATACCTTTGCA
The DNA here is from genome assembly GCA_028710155.1 of Bacteroidales bacterium. GTDB lineage: Bacteria > Bacteroidota > Bacteroidia > Bacteroidales > WRLA01 > WRLA01. The sequence goes on from JAQUSR010000128.1 coordinate 2,957, forward strand.
AAAGAAAAGGAGCTACATACTTTTTTTAATTATAATAGAAATAAAAAATTGATTATCAGCAAATAATTATATATTGTCATGAAAGAAAATTCAGGATTTAATACCAAATTGGTTCACGGAGGAGACGTGAAAGATCAATGGGGCAGTGCAGTAACCCCGATTTATCAAACATCAACTTTTGCTTTTAAAGATGCCGACCACGGAGCCGCATTATTTTCGGGCGAAGGTGAAGGATTCATTTACACACGTTTAGGGAATCCTACTATTGCAGATTTAGAAAAAACCGTTGCAGCTTTAGAAGGCGGTTTCGGTGCCGTTGGATGTTCATCGGGAATGGGTGCCGTTAATGTAGTCTATTTGACTTATTTAGAATCCGGTTCACACATTGTTTGCCACAATGCTTTATATGGTCCATCTCGCGTTGTTTTGGAAACCTTCTATAAAAAATTTGGCGTTGAAAGCACTTTTGTAGATACCACCGACATCAACAATGTCAAAAAAGCCGTTCAAAAAAACACCAAAATGATTTATTTGGAAACACCGGCAAATCCAACTATGGGCATTTGCGATATTGAAGCTATCTGTGCATATGCACACAGCCTCAATATTAAAGTGTGTGTAGATAACACTTTTTGCAGCCCATATTTACAACGCCCGATGGAATTTGATGCCGACCTCGTATTACATTCTATGACCAAATTTATCAACGGACATGCTGATATTGTTGGTGGAATCGTTATTGCCAAAACTAAAGAAGATTATGTGAAGATTGCCGGTACTATGAAAAATATTGGCTGTAATATGGATCCACATCAAGCATTCTTAACACGTAGAGGTTTGAAAACTTTATCGTTACGTGTTGATCGTGCCCAACAAAATGCACAAAAAGTTGCCGAATTTTTGGAAAAACATCCCAAAGTAAAATGGGTATTATATCCGGGTTTAAAATCACATCCGCAATACGAATTAGCAAAACGGCAAATGAAAGGTTCCGGTGCTATGATCAGTTTTGAATTGAAAGGTGGTTTATCAGCCGGTAAAACATTGATGGACAATGTAAAATTGGCGCTTTTAGCTGTTTCTTTAGGCGGCATTGAAACTTTGATTCAACATCCTGCATCGATGACACACTCGAAAATGACTCCTGAAAGTCGTTTAGCTGCCGGTATTACCGATGGCTTGGTTCGTTTTTCGGTAGGTATTGAAGAGGTAGATGATATTATTGACGATTTAAGTCAAGCATTAGATAAAATCAAATAATTTTGATTTTTTAGAATTATTCATAAATAATAGATTTTTAATAAAGAAAGATTGTGTTATTAACAATCTTTCTTTTTTTTATCAACAATATCCAAACCTATCCGATTATTGCTCAATTTTGTACCTCTTTAATAAAATGGCAAAAAAGAAGAAAACCTCGAAAAAGTCTAAGCAAAAAAATAGCCATCTTTTCGCTTGGATATTGCTCATAGTCTTGATTTTAGCTTTGGGCTTTTGGGGTTATTCTTATCTAAAATCTCCGATTTATCCTTCTCAAAAAGCTATTCCCGATGATGCTTTTTTGGTGTTTGAATCTAATCATCCTAAAGATTTTTGGGACGCCTTGAATTATGATAATCAGTTTTGGAAAGGTTTGCATCAATCTTCATCCATCGCGAAAATCAGTAAAACGATTCAACAATGGGATGCTGTGTTGATGAAAGATGACGATTTTTGGAATGTCATCGAAGAAAACACCTTCTATTGGTCGCTACATGCCGATAAAGAAAACATTCAATCATTGTTTATCATAGGTTTAAATAATGCACATCAAGAAAAAAATGTGAACCGCTTAATGCACGATATGATGTCGGAACAAGTGGAAATATTAAAAAACACATATCTCGATTTTAATTATTATTCGCTCGTTGATCAATCTACAAAATTTTATTATTCAGTTCCTTATGGAATTTTTATTGCATCAGAATCGCTCCCTTTGCTCAAAAAATCGTTGCAACAGCTTCAAGACGGTAACGGCTTGATGGCACAAAATGATTTCAAAGAAATAAAAGCAACCTGCGGAAAAAAAGTAGATGCCAATATTTTTATTTCACCTAAAAAGTTGCATTTTCTATCTCAAAAAATGGCTCATAACGCTCCTTTTGCGGTATTGAAAAATTTGGAAAACTTAGCACTTTGGAACGGGTTGGATTTGTACATAAAATCAGATTCTTGGTCGTTGAACGGTTATTCTTCCATTGCAGATGCCGATATTTTAGTGTTATTTCAAGCGCAACAACCTGTAGCTAATCAAGGGCTTTATATCCTTCCTCAAGAAACTTCGGCATGGATGCAAATGGGCTTTTCCGATCCATCCCAATTTTTTGACAACTTGCAAAAATATCAATCCAAAAGCAATGTATTGAACGCTATCAATCAAAAATTTAATATTTCGTTGATAGATGATTTTAAATCTTGCATTGATCAAGAAATTTATTTTGCATGGGTCAATAACGCTCCCGTGTTACTAATGCACCTTTTTGATATTGAGCGTGCTACAACAACAATGCTCAAATTAAGCGACAAAAAAATCGATTATCATTCCGGCGATATTTTACGACTGAATAGTATGGAATTTTGCAACGCCGTTTTTGGTGATAATCTTTTTTCCATTCGGCCTTCATATTGGTCCATCTTTGGAGAATATTTGGTGTTAACCGAAACGACATCAACGATGAAAACGGTAGTAGAATCGCAACACAATATTACCGAAACCAAACAATATCAAGCAATGACAGAAAATATGGTCGATCATTCCAACTTTTCGTTTTGCTGCAATTTATCACAAGGAGAAGGCTTTATTCGAAAAAATAGTGCCAAAAAATTATTTCAATCCTATAAAAATCAAAAGGACTTAGTGCAAGATTTCAACGGTTTTTGTATTCAATTTTCAGCCTCTTCCGGGTTGTTTTATACCAACGCAATTCTTAGCTATGACGTTGAAGCAAAAATGGAGTTGCCTCCTGAACCAATAACCGAAATAACCTCAATAATAGATTCTACTGAAGTTATACAAAATTCAGATAGTGAAGTTGTTGTAAGTTCAATTAACGAACCGGATGTCGATTTGGAACAACAACAAGAAATTTCTTCAACCTCAACAGATTTAAATAACCATCAACTAACAAAGTTGCAGGGAACTATGATTCTGAAACCATATCCAATTGAAGATCATACTACTAAAGATAAAAAATTGGTTGTTTTCGATAATAAATCCAATATGTATTTGATCGATCAAAATGGAACAATCATTTGGTCAAAAATTCTTCACGATAACCCGATTAGCGATGTTTATCAAGTGGATTATTATGCTAACGGAAAAATTCAATATCTTTTTAGTTCTAAGAACTATCTATATATGATTGATAGAAAAGGTAATTGGGTATCGGGTTATCCAAAAAAATTGAGCGAAAGTGCACAAAATCCCATTTTTGTTTTCGACTATCAACAGAAAAAAGACTATCGTATAGTTTTTGTAGATCAAAAAGGAAACATTCAACATTATACAAAAGAGGGAAAAATGGTTGGCGGATGGGAAAAACCGGTGCTGAACCATAAAATTTCTTCTGCTGCCACTATCTGTCGTTCGGGTAACGAATTATGGTTAATTTTTCAGATGGATAATGGAAAAGTACTGATAAC
>JAQUSR010000008.1:0-27224 GCA_028710155.1 Bacteroidales bacterium
GATATGGAAGCTCAAAATTTGGATGTGGTGGCTTTCACCGGTCATAAATGTTTAATGGGACCAACCGGTATCGGCGGCTCGTATGTAAAAGAAGGTGTTCCTATTCGTACAACAAAATTTGGAGGAACAGGCGTTCGTTCAGCTGTTCGTACTCACTTAGACGAATTTCCATACCGTTTGGAATGTGGAACCATAAATATTATGGGCGTGTCAGGATTGTATGCCGGTCAAAAATGGATTCAAAAAGTTGGTTTTGACAATATTCATGCACACGAGATGAAATTGTGGAAAATGTTGGTCGATGGTTTGAAAAATATTCAAGGCGTTAAAGTATATTGTTGCGATGATCCAAGTCGCCATAATGCCACCGTCAGTTTCAACATTGAAGGATGGGATCCGGGTGATGTTGGTACTATGTTGGATGTCGATTGGAGTATAGCTTGTCGTACCGGATTGCATTGTGCACCGTTGGTTCACGATTTCTTGGGAACTATGGATAAACACGGATCGATTCGTTTTAGCGTAGGTTATTTCAACACTGAAGACGATATTCATATCGCCATCAAAGCAGTGGAAGATATCGCTTCTTTGAAAAAATAATTTATTGATTCAGTTTTTTTACAGGATTAACAAGTGTGTTAATCCTGTATTTTAATTTTTAATCTTATGAAAGACAAAACTTTGCCATTTTACGAAAAAGTGGAAATATCAGATGCCGGATCGGAAGGAAAATCGGTTGCCAGAGTAGATGGAAAGGTGATTTTTGTTCAATTTGGCGTTCCGGGAGATGTAGTTGATGTTCAAATCGTCAAGAAAAAACGTCGCTACGAAGAGGGAACTATAACCCGATTTTACACCTATTCAGATAAACGAGTTGAACCTACTTGCGGTCAATTTGGGTTATGCGGTGGCTGTAAATGGCAGAATATGAGCTATCAAGATCAACTTTTTTACAAACAAAAACAAGTGGTTGATAATTTGACTCGAATCGGTCATTTAGAATTGCCTGAAATTTCTCCCATTTTGGCATCAGAAAAAACGTTGGAATATCGTAACAAATTGGAATTCACTTTTTGTAATCGCCGTTGGTTTACTAAAGACGAACCGATGTTGGAAGAAAATGACCGTGATGCTCGTGGTTTGGGATTTCATTTACCAACAATGTGGGATCGCGTTTTAGACATCAAACATTGTTATCTGCAACCCGAACCAACTAACGCTATTCGATTAGCCCTCAAACAGTTTTGCCTTGATTTGGGCTGTTCGTTTTACGATCAACGCGCCAAAAAAGGTTATATGCGAAACATCGTTGTTCGCAACAGCGTTCATGGCGATTTGATGGTTTTGGTAGTATTCAATTGGGAAGATCTTGAAAAGCAGGAGAAGATTTTAGACTTTCTGTTAGAACGTTTTCCTCAAATCAAAGCCTTGCTTTATACCATCAACGATAAGTTGAACGATGCTTACAACGACTTGCCTTTTACGGCTTATAAAACCCAAGATTACATTTTGGAAGAGATGGATGGTTTACATTTTCGAGTGGGTGCGCAGTCATTTTATCAAACCAATCATGAACAAGCCTTGAAATTGTATCAAGTTGCACGTGATTTTGCAAGTTTAACCGGACGTGAAATGGTGTATGATTTATATACCGGAACAGGAACAATAGCTGCTTTTGTGGCACGTAACGCTCGTAAAGTTGTTGGAATTGAATATGTTGAAGAAGCTATTAACGATGCCAAACAAAACTCGGAAATCAATCACATTACGAATACGGAGTTTTTTGCAGGTAATATGGCAAAGGTGTTTACCGAAGATTTTATTGCGAAATACGATCGCCCCGATGTGATAATCACCGATCCGCCACGCAACGGAATGGAAGAAAAAGTAATCATTCAAATATTGAAAGCTGCACCACAACGAATAGTATATGTCAGTTGCAATCCTGCCACGCAAGCACGCGATTTGGCTTTAATGAATGCTGATTACAAAATCACAAAAATTCAACCGGTGGATATGTTCCCACATACGCATCATGTTGAAAATGTAGTATTGTTAGAGCGTAGATAACCTTTTTTTACCATCCGTTTTCTTTTTCTTGTTGATGGGCTGTTGCAAACAAAAGCAGTAGCCCATTAAAAATGGCATAAAACGAAACGCCTGCTTGTACTTCTAACATTGATTCAACAAGGAAGTTGATGAATATCATTGCTATAAAGACGATATTTAAGAAATATTTTCTTCTCCAGGCGAAGATGAATGGAACGATAAAACACGCTAAGAACGCAAAAATTCCTAAAAATCCTAATGTAGCAAAAACTTGTAAAAATTGACAATGGGCATTCAACGTATAATGATTAGTAATCGGATTTTTTTGATGAACAATTGTAAGTTCATCTCTAATATCACCGGTTCCTGTTCCGAATGGTAGTTTTTCTATAGCCAACTGAAACGAATTTTTCCATGTCTGAATCCTTGCAAAAGAACTTCTATGAGTAATCGAATTAATTTCGGAAGAAATAGGTTGATTTTTATCATTCTCTTTCTCTTTCTCAAGAGGTAAACTTTCTTTAGGTGAACAAGAGTCAATGTTATGGGTGACTTTTTGATATACTTTATTTTCATTTGTTTCAAAATTATTCACATCATGGATAGAAATTAAAAAACGGTTGTTTTCTGTGGGTAGTGCAAAAAAAACCACAAAAAACAATAAAAGAGAAATAATTGGATAAAATATCTTTTTTCGCGAAATATTTTTGACAAAAACGACAAAAATTATTGAAAATCCAAGAACTAACATCAACGATAGATAACCCGATTTAGAAGATAACAGTACAATTTCAGTGATCAATAGCGCTTTAATAAAAAAGGCAGTAATGATTTCAAATTTTGATGGAGAAAATTTAATTAAAAAGAAGGTAATCAATAATATAGCAAAACAATAAAACATAGAAATATAGGATGGATGAAACCAACAAGAAGTAGATGTATATAAAAAATTATGAATTCCCCAACCATTGTCTAGTAATGAATATGAATGAAAAAGGGAAATGAAAGTCATTATTATACAACCGACAATGAACGACAATAAAAGAAATTTTCTTCTTTGAAAATCCCATTGCTTGATGTCCATGGAAAAAATGATTAATGGTGCAAATAAGATAGGAGCTTTGAGAATCAAATCGGTAACACCAAAATCAATATTGGTGGAGTATGTCATTCCAACAACGTATAATAAAAACAAAAAAGCGAAAATAATGAAAGGTGTCAATAACCGATTTTCTTTCAACCGTTTCCATTTTGTTTTGAAATCAAATTCAAAAATCCATGCAGCAATTAAAAAAATAAACAATTTTGGGAAAAACCAATTGTGAATGGGCATTGTTAATGCAATCAATACCAATAAAACATATTGAATATTAAAAAAAATCTTTTGTTTCATAAATTATTTTTTTTGTTGATCAACTCTTTTTTTATTTCATTAATAATTTGAAAATCAGATCGAGTAATTAAAAATGATTTCAATGGAATTTTTGTACGTTTTTTGAATATAATAGTTTGATATACAATAATTCCAAAATACGAAATAGAAGTTGTGGCAGCTGCACCTACAATACCGAATTTTGGAATTAAAATAAAACAAAGTGATAAAAACAAAATAAAACCTGTTCCGGAACCAATGGTATTGTGTTGCGGACATCCAATTCCTGAGAAAAAATGGCTGAAAATGGCATTGATAGATAAAAAGATAACACCCGGAGCTAACCAAATAACGACTGATTTTACTCCTTCAAAGTCATTGCCGAAAAGCCAAGTAAACACCGGCGAAGGGATAATCAGCAAAACACACACAGCAAAAAAAGTCAGTGTTACAGTAAATTTCATCAATTTGATAGTTAAGTCGGCTGCATATTTTTCATCGTGACAATTAGAAATTCTTGAATATTGCACCACAGCGATACTTTGTGATATGATTCTCAACGCTTCAGTCAGTTGCAAGGCAGCATTATAAACCCCCAAAGTGCTTAATCCCAAATAGGGTTTCACTACATAAAAGCTGAAACGTCTATTGCCTAACTGCACCAAATTTGCCAATTGAATTAAAATTCCATATTTAATAAATTGTAAAACTCTATCCCCTATTCCTTTCAATGTAGCTCGCTCGAAAAGAGAATGCGTCTTGAAAATTCCCAAAAACCATGTAAATATATAGCTGATATACAATGAATAAACATACGCATAAATACTTTTTACTTGAAGTAAATAGATGCAACAACTTAAAGTAAAAATTTGTATGATAAATTGAGAAATGAAAATTTGATTGTATGATGGAATTTTTTCATTTCCGATCAGTAAATATTGGTGAATGGCACTGAAACTATTGAAAAGAGCTAAAATTACGACATGAATTGCCATATTTTCGGGCATAATGGTGTGAAATATACTCGGAAAAAAAGATAAAATATAAAATGTAATCCCTGACATGAAAGCTACCATGATCGACCAAACATAAGCCGGAACAACCACTTGCCATGTTTTATAGCGTGATGAAAAATAGACGATAGAAGCTCCTGCAATCAAATCGTTCGGAATGATAATCAATGTGATAAGCAACAGCAACAAACCAATTTCTCCATAAACGGCACTTCCTAACGCATTGGTGCAAATCAATACAATACCAAACCCAATAATGGCATTGAGCAATCGAACTCCGGCAGTAGAAATGATATTTTTAAACATTCATTAAATCGTTTGATAAATATGGTTCAGCTGTTTTCCTACAACTTTTTCACTGAATTTTTCTACAATAGTTTGTCTGATTTGAACTTTATCGTAATAATTGGTTCGATTAGCGATAGTAAGTATAGCTTGATACAATTGTTCTTCGTTTTTCGGGTCTATCAAAATCCCGTTTGTAGCATTAACACGTTCTGCAATACATCCGGTGTCTGTAGAAATCACCGGAACGCCACAAGCCAAACTTTCGTTGACCACCATACAAAACGTTTCGTAGTTACTGAAAATCACCATTGCATCGGCACTTTGGTAGTATTGCGCCAACGGTTTTCCTTCTAACAAACCTGTGAAAAAAACGTTTTTATTAAAAATTTGCAACTCTTTGGCATATTCGACCATTCGTTTCCAATCGATGCCATCGCCCACCAAGCGTAAAACAATATCATCTCTTTGATTTGAAAGGCGTTTCATGACTCGTAAAATACCACTGATATTTTTGGAAGCATCTTCAAAACAACTGACATGCAATAAATTAATTTGATGAGCATTAAAAACGGATGTTTCGGAAATATCGAAAAGATTTGTATCAGTAATATTTGGAACAATTTGATAATTAGAATGATATAAATGATGTTGCAGCATGGCGTCTTTTAATAAATTGGATGCCGGAATGATGGCAGCAGATTCACGAACAACCCATTTTCTCATCCATTTTCGCAACAAACCTTTATAATTATGATTACCTTGAAGATAACGCGACCAATGTTCAGAAATAACATAAGGAATATGATACCGCTTTTTTATTCCAAGAGCGATGATGCCCAATCTTGTAAGTATATGAACATGAACAATATCCGGAATAAAATCTTGCTTTTTCAACAATTTCAATCCTAATTTGTGATAATGCCATAAAAGTCCCAAATTTTGAAATTTTGAAATCCATTTATTTTTTGAGATTTTATGATATATGATAATGGTTTTCACACCTTTATCATCAAATTGTTCAATGAAAGGTGATTTTTGTTGTGGAAAAACGGTATCTGCATGAATATACAAAACGGCAACATCATTTTCGTAGGCAATGGCTTGAGCTTGATAGCGTACAAAAAGTCCGGGCATGGGATCAAAACGATGGGGATACCATTTTGGTAGAAAAAGTATTTTTTTTCGATTCATTTTGTGTTGAAATCGTTATTTTCCACGACCTTGAAAAATGATAATTATGGTGTAAATTAGTATCTTAAGATCTGTAACTAACGATCTGTTTTCCAAGTAAAGCAAATCGTATTTAAGACGTTGAACCATTTCGTCGATGTTTTCTGCATATCCAAACTTTACTTGTCCCCAAGAGGTGATTCCTGGCTTAATGCTTTGAAGCAGATAATATTCCGGAGCAATTTTGGCGATTTTTTGTATAAAATAGGGACGTTCCGGACGTGGACCAACCAATGACATTTCTCCTTTTAATACAGAGAAAAACTGTGGAATTTCATCTAAACGAATTTTTCGCAAAAAGTGACCAAAAGGAGTAATTCTTGGGTCATCATCAGATGATAGTTGTGGCAAGCCGTTTTTTTCTGCATCAATATACATGGATCGAAATTTTAACATATAAAAAGGTCTTCCATTTTTTCCGATACGAATTTGTCGATAGATAATGGGACCCGGCGATGAATATTTTACTCCGATAGCCACAAAAATATAACAAGGAATCAAAATGATAATGGCAAAGATACTCATAAAAATATCAATGACACGTTTTAGAAAATCTAACCATAAATTTGTCTCTTGATAGATTTCGATAAAAGGAGACCAAATTAAAGTAGTTTTAACGGCACCCATCAAAATATCCGACATTTCCGGTAAAACTTTGATATAAGTACCAGTTTTAGAGATTTCGCGAATGATTTTATCAATGGTATTGGTTTCCGAACGTTCCATGGCAATAATCACCTCTTCGATTTTGTAATCTTTAATAATCTTTTTTAAATCTTTGTAGAATCCCAAATGCGGCATATAAGATGAAAGCGGATATGTATCGTATTCTTCAACATTGACAAAACCGACAAATTTGTTACTACACGATCGACTATCACGTTGCAACTCTTGGAAAATATTGAGGGCTTTTCCGTTTGATCCAACAATGATCGTGGAAAAACCGATTTTGTGGGTTCTAATACGGCGTAAAGTTCGCGATGTTAAAAGAACACGAGGTAAATAGGTGATAAAGAAGTGAATACACCATAACGAAATAATAGAATAATAATAGTAGCTATATTCGTAAACATCAATAGTGTCGTCGATTAAAATGACAAAAAAAATAGTTAAAACGCCGATAGTAGTGGATAATAAGGTTTGTCCCAATTCTTGTAATCGTGATTTCCGATAAATCTTGCGATAAGAACCGGAAAATGTATAAATAATCAACCAGAAAAAGGGGAGAAAAATTATTTCAATAATAAAATTGGTATCGCCCAATATATTCATATAATGGTCGATTATCGAATTTTCCAATTCTATTTTTCTAAATACAAAAAAAACGCACCATGCACAAAGTGCTGATAAATAATCTATTAAAATATAACGAAAAGTATGAAGAGTTCTATTCATCATTATTTAATAAAATGCATCCACCGGATATTATCAATATAAATTTCGGCAGATGTTTCTCCTGCAGCTAATTCTGCAATTATATAGATTTTGAAAGCATCTGCATTATTATTTTGATCGTTGATGATTCTATTGGTTAAATTGACATATAATTTTTTCCATTGACTATTGGAATATGTCCCCAAAAAATCATTATACTCGCTTCCTGAAGTGTTGTAAAAAGTTTCTGTTCCAATCATAAAGTCATGATTAGATAAATAATCAAATTCCACAAAAACAGCTTGATAATCATCAGCTAAATAACTAATGATAGGCATGTCTTCGTATTTATCTTTAAGAATGATTTTGCAGGTTGGATGCTCTGTATCTAATGAAATTTTTCCAACCCAATTGTTATATAATATTTTTTTTGCAGGTAAATCCGATTCAGAGAAAATTTGTGAAGTCGATTCACGTACAATCATCGTACTTGATCCTGTCATGGTATCAAAAATGGTGTTGATATCTTCAAAATTCTCATTAGCAATTATTTTTACATAATAGTTACCATCATTTGTTGTAATGGGTTTAAAATTCACGTTAACAGGATTTATTTTTGTTACAGAATCTTCTTTCAAAATGAAGTTGTTTTCAAAATTTTCATAAAAAGGATAACGTTCACGAGTGGTATTAATACCATTTAATAAAACTCCGGGACGGATTGTAATTCGGCAATCACCATGATGCAAAACGGGGAAAGTGGCAGGAAGTTCAAAAGCTCCAATTAAAATATCATCTACATAAACCCAAGCGTCCGAAATTTGCGCCGATGGTGTAATACCATGTAAAGATACGGTTCCCGGAATTTGTAACTGTATGGAATCGATGGAAATATATGCCGGAACCGATTGACCTCCTTCAAATTTTGAACATCCTTGAATCATCAGTATCAACAAACAAGTAATAAAAGTGAAATATAAATTTTTCATTTATTTTGCTATAATTAAATGTATTAAACGTTTTGCAATTGATGAATATTGTCAATTTTTACAATAAATTTTTCGTGCTTTTCAACAAGTTTTTTTGTGCTTCATCAAGAATGCGGTAGGCAACATCCAATGCTTGACATCCATCTTTAAGTGTTACAGTAGGTATTTTATCGTAAATGATTGCTTCACTGAATTTTTCTAATTCCGTTTGAATGGCGTTAATGGGTTGAATTTCCGGATTTTCAATAAAAATCTGTTTTCGTGGCGATCCGTTTTCCAAGTCCATAATCAGGGCAAAAGGATTTGTTTTTTCGTCAGGTGCCAACTCTTTCATACGAATGATTTCGGTTTTCTTTTCCAAAAAATCGACCGAGATATAGGCATTGGGTTGAAAAAACCGTGCTTTTCGCATATTTTTCATCGATATACGGCTCGCTGTGAGATTGGCAACACAACCATTTTCAAATTCCAAACGAGCATTGGTAATATCGTTGTTTTTACTGATAATATTCACTCCATTTGCTTGAATATCAATAACATTCGATTTAACAACGTGCAAAACTATGTCAATGTCGTGAATCATCAAATCCAACACTACCGGAACATCGATACCACGCGGATTAAACGGAGCCAAACGATGTGCTTCGATAAACATCGGATGTTGAATGAACGATTCTGCTGCTAAAAATGCCGGATTAAAACGTTCAACATGACCAACTTGCATCTTTACATTCGATTGATGAGCTAAAGCAGCCAATTGACGTGCTTCTTCGGGAGTTGCGACAATGGGTTTTTCGATAAAAACGTGTTTGTTCTTTTTGAGTGCTGCCGATGCACATACAAAATGCTGAATAGTAGGCGTAACAATATCAACAACATCAACAGCGTCAATCAATTGTTCAATATCATCATAAGCCGGAATTTTAAATTCATCAGCAACATGTTGTGCATTTTCAGTATTTGGATCGAAAAATCCGATTAACTGATAGTTTTGTATCATATTGATACATTTCAAGTGAATTTTTCCTAAATGACCAACGCCAAGAACACCTATTTTTAACATACTTAATTATTTTATAATATTTTATTTACAACAGATTACAACTCGTCTGTTTTTGATTTTGATTCAATTCTTAATACTTTATCGCCCCACACTTTCACCAATTCATCCAACGGATTTTTACGTTTATCGTCGTTTTGAACAAACACACACCGATTGATATTACTCTTGTTTTGTACTACATCTTCGGCATGAGCTTCACAGGTGGGTGCACCGCAAAGGCCGCAATCTACTTCCGGAAACAGTTTCATTAAATCTTGAATTTCATTCATTTTTCGAAAGGCTGTTTCCATATCATCATCCAAAGAGTGCATCGAGCGCGGTTTCACTTCGCCGGTATGAATGGCTTCCATCGCTTTATTAACATCGACATTCAAGCGCATCATCCGCAATTGATGGTCTTTGTGATGTTCCAAGGTTTCGTACTCTTTGGCGCGTTTGCGTAAACGTTCAACCGTCAAAAACGAATTTTCCGTTACCAAAATGCCATTTGGACAGCTTTCGTCACAAGCACGTAGCTCTAAAAAATCAACTCCTTGAACTTCATCATTTTCAATCTTTTCCAAAAATTGAATAACATTATGAATTTCATCTATTGCCAAACAACGTCCTTCAAAATTTTCTGATTCACCATGAGTCAAACTCCAACGAACACTTCGCGATGATAGAAATTTTATGCCTTCATCAGAATGTGTTTCATCTTGTTTTCCTGAATTTTTTAAGGCACGCAATGTTTTGTTATACAGAAAATCCATATTAATTACGCCCGTAATGTCAGACGATGTTTCTGCTACAGGACTCTTTGCTGCTGCAATTTTAGCGGCACAAGGCGTGATATAAAAAATGCCGATTTTTTCTTCCGGAATGCCCAAATTAATTAATCGTTTTTTGTAATATAAAGCGGAAATATCGACAGGTGTTTTCAATTGCACCAAATGATCGGTCAAAGACGGAAATTTTACTTGTATTAACCGAACAATGGCAGGACAAAACGATGAAATGACCGGCTTTTCAATATCCGGTTGTTTCATGTAGTGCTTCATCACATCGATTAACAAATCGGCAGAGTGTTCCAATTCGACAATATTGGTAAACCCCAAATCCATCAAAACGCTGTAAATATCGCGAATACTATATTTTTCCGGAAATTGTCCGAAAAACACGCTGGGAACCAATGCGATACGATATTCATAATTAAAAACTTGACGGAAATCGTCTTGTTCTACGATGATGGCGTGAACAGGACACACACGATAGCATTCGCCACAATCAACACAGCGATTGGGCATCAAAGTCGATTTTCCGTTACGGATGCGAATGGCTGCTGTCGGACACATTTTCATACAATGTGAACAACCAATACAAACATCTTCCAATATTTTTAGTGCGTGGTGAAAAGGAGTTTCCATGAACGATTAATCATTTTGTGTTTTCAAATTTCTAAAACGTTAAAATACAATTTATTAATCCATTTTTATATCGTTTTAGATATTAAAAAAATTTACACCAAAAAAATATAAACTCTTTTGGTGATTTTGAAAAAAAACATTTTCAATTCTTCTATCAGCCGATTTTTTGTCGAAAAAGATCATTCAAAACCATTTACGATTTAGGAACAAAAAATACTTTTAAAGTAAGCGTTGTTCCTTTACCAACAGCCGTTTCAATGTTCATTTCATCAACGTTGCGTTTGATGTTGGGCAATCCCATTCCGGCACCAAAGCCCATTTCACGAACTTTTTGACTGGCTGTGGAATAGCCTTCTGTCATGGCTAAACCGATATCTTTGATTCCGGGTCCTTTGTCGGCTAAAACGATAGAAATATCAGTAGGAGAGAGGGTCGCTGTAATATCACCTTCAAAAGCATGAGCCACAATATTGACTTCAGCTTCGTAAAGAGCCACCACAATTCGTTTAATTATTTGAGGATCAACATTGAGTTGTTTCAAATATTTCTTGATGTTACTGGAAGCATTGCCTGCATTAGAAAAATCGCCACCATCAACATGATAGGTTAAAATTGTTCCGCTCATCTTAATAAACCGGTTTAAGTCCTGCATTATACAAAATTCCACACGCTTTGAACATGGAACTGCTGTAACGTAAAATCACGATATCATTATCATTGGCAAGTTCAATCATCTCTTCGGAGGGATGTTTATCGCGAACCAACATAATACATTTTATATCAGCCATTTCAGCTGTTCTGATTGATTGCAGATTCGATAAACCTGTCAACAGCAAAAGATTCGATTGCTGCAATGTTAACACATCGCTCATCAAATCGGAAGCAAAACCAAAGTTGATTTCTGTGTCTAAAAAATCAGTTCCGCAAACAACTTCGCAATGTAAAACTTCTATTAATTCTCTAATTTTCATTATATTACAATAAATAAATGATGCTTTTTTAAAGTGTGCAAATATACGGTTTATCCCTTAATTTAAAAACTTTCATGAACAAATATGTGTCAAACAATGTTTTGTTGTACATTTGCAGACTCAAAAATAATGTTTTTATACTAAACGAATAGTTGAATTTTTAATTAACAAAATATTGAATATTAATAAGATAAATATCCCTATTAATGTAAAATTGACGGTAAAAATTTATTTTTTGGCCATTTTTGTCTTTTTTATTTTTCGTCTGATTTTATTCTTCACACAAACCGATAAATGGGTTGATGTTACTTTCTTTGAAATCGTAAAGGCTTTTTGGATGGGCGTTCGTTTCGATGTTGTCATTACCGGTTATTTGCTGATAATTCCTACAGTAATACTTTCGATATTCACATTTATCGGAAAGAAAATCAAATTGATGGAAAAAATTATTACGATATTTTTGACACTTATTCTTTCCATTTCATTCATTGTTTGTGGAGCTGATATTCCATATTTCAATCAATTTTTTGAACGTTTTAATGTGGGTGCTTTCAATTGGATGAATGGAGAGGGAGGCATTCGATTTGTCGTCAACATGATTATTGAAGAACCTCGTTACTGGCTGATGATCATACCGATAATTTTATTGTCTTTTGGTTGCTATTTATCTATAAAACATATATTTAATAAAACAGAAAAGTGGGAGAGAGGCAGCTTTTTTTCTAAATTAATTGCTACCGTATTATTAATAGGATTGATGTTTTTGGGAATGCGTGGTCGTCTTGATGAAAAATCGCCGATTCGAATTGGAACAGCCTATTTTTGCGATAACGCTTTTTTGAATCAATTGGGACTCAATCCGAATTTTACCTTGATGCAAAGTTTTTTGGATTCAAAAAACGCAAAAAATCAAGAAACTGTTTTTATGAATGAACAACAAGCCATTGAATATGTTCAAAAAATGTTGCAAATCTCGCAGCCTAATCCAAATTTTCCCATAGCTCGAGAAATTGTTAGTGATTCCATTTCAAATAAATACAATGTTGTTGTGATTATTATGGAAAGTATGAGTGCTGAAAAAATGCGACGTCATGGAAACACGAAAAATTTGACACCGTTTTTAGATTCTCTTTCGTTCAAAGGTTTGTATTTCGACAACTGTTATACAACCGGAACACACACTTACTGTGGTATTTACAGTACTCTATGTTCTTTTCCGACCATTTATCAACAACATCCTTTAAAAAGAACTCCGATTTTGTTGTACAATAGCATGGCTAATACATTGAAACAAAATCAATATTCAACGATTTTCTTTGTACCGCACGATAGCGAATTTGACAATATGAACGGATTTTTGTTAGGAAACGGTTTCGATCAAATGATTTCAAAAGCCGATTATCCTGCCCAAGAAGTCAAAACCACTTTAGGCGTTCCGGACGATTTTATGTTTAGATTTGCTATTCCAAAACTCAACGAGTTGCATCAAAAAAAACAACCTTTTTTTGCTACTTTCTTGACAGCTAGTGATCATGGTCCCTATTTCATTCCCGACTATTTTACACCAAAAAATAAAGATGTTTTGGATCAAATTGTGGAATATGCCGATTATTCATTGCAACAATTCATGTGGATGGCACAAAAAGAAGAATGGTTTTCTAATACCATTTTTGCATTTGTTGCCGATCACGGAAACTCCAATAATGCCATTTACTCATTGCCTATCAGCTACATTCATACTCCGCTGTTGTTTTATGCGCCATCGTTGTTGCCGGATTCAACAAGTGATGCTTTAGCCAGTCAAATAGATCTTTTTCCAACCATTATGGGAATGCTGAATTTGACTTATACGAACAACACGTTAGGAATTGATTTACAAAAAGAGAGCAGAAAATTCACTATTGCTACTGCCGATGATAAATATGCAGTTATTGATAATAATTGGTATTTGATTGTCAACCCCAAAGATTCAAAAACAGAACGACTATACAAATATCGAGAACGCGATACACATGATTATTCAAATGATGAGTTGAATCAAACCGCTGCGATGAAAACGTTTGGTGAGGCTGTATTTCAAACGACACAATTTATTTTACGCGAACATAAACAAAATACCAACAATCCATTATGAACAAATTATCGGTTGTAATCATTACGTTTAACGAAGAAAAAAACATTAGGCGTTGTTTGGAATCTGTTCAAAAAATTGCCGATGAAATCGTTGTAGTCGATTCGTTTTCCACAGATCATACAGCCGCAATTTGTTCTGAGTTTACGATGACATTTGTTCAGCAACAATGGTTGGGCTATTCTGAACAAAAAAATTATGCTAATAGTTTGGCATCTAACGAATTGATTTTTTCTATTGATGCTGATGAAGTGGTTTCAGAAGAATTGCAAAAGTCGATAGAGAACATAAAACAACAGTCACAATTAGCTATAAATCAAGTGTTTTCGATGAATCGTTTAACCAATTATTGTGGAAAATGGATTCGTCATTGCGGATGGTATCCCGATACCAAAATCAGAATTTGGAATCGAAATTACGGAAAGTGGGAGGGAAGCATTCATGAAACAATCAATTTTTCAAATGATTCATATTCAATAACTCATCTTAATGGTGATTTGTTTCATTATTCTTTTTCAAAGCCCGATGATTACAAAAAGCAGATGTTTCATTTTGCCGAGTTACGTGGAAAATACTATTTTGAAAAAGAGAAAAAAAATGCCGTTTTTTTTTGTATTGCATCGCCAATCATTACGTTTTTAAGACAATTTTTTTTCAAATTAGGTTTTTTAGAAGGTATTACGGGATTAAAAATTTCATGGATTGCAGCTAAAGCAACGCATCATAAATATCTTGTTTTGAAACAATTAAAAGCAAAAAAAATATGATTTCTTTTACAAAGTTTTAATAATAAATTTACTAATTACAATAGCTATTTTAAATTAAATCATTATTTTTTTCAAAAAATAAAACACAATTCTTCTATAAATAATATTAATAAATCAAGAATAAAATCTTGTTTTTAAATGATTTAAAGATCGATTTTGACTAATAAATAAAATAGATTAAATGTCCTATAATTTATATTATGTAAAATAGGAAATAGTCCAACTCTATTTTTGATAATTTCTTGCTCCAAAAATTGCTGAACCAACGCGAATCATTGTGCTGCCTTCTTCAATAGCTAATAAATAGTCATCCGACATCCCCATCGATAGTTCTTTAAAATAGGATTTTTCAGCAAAATATTTGATTTTCAGTTTATAAAACATCGATTTTAAACTACTGAACTCTTTACGAATTTCAGGTTGGTCGTCCGTAAAAGTAGCCATTCCCATAACACCGCAAATTCTGATATTTTGCAATGTTTTAAATTGTTCATCTTTCAGCATCTCTTCAACTTCTTGAAAATTAAAACCGAATTTAGTTTCTTCTTCGGCAATGTGAAATTGCAATAGACAATCAATGATTCTGTTGTTTTTAATAGCTTCTTTATTAATGATTTTCAATAAATTATAGTTATCTACTGAATGTATTAATGTAACAAAAGGAACAATATATTTCACTTTGTTGGTTTGCAAATGTCCAATAAAATGCCATTCAATATCTTGAGGTAATTGTGGATATTTTGCACTCATTTCTTGTGCTTTATTCTCGCCAAAACAACGTTGCCCTGCATCGTAAGCGGCTTGAATATCTTCTACCGATTTAAATTTTGAAACGGCAATGAGTTTTACATTTTCCGGAATTGAATTTTTGATTTTTTTGATATTTTCTAAAATATCCATATCTGTATTTATTTGATTTACTAATTTTTGTAGAGCAACTTCTCTCTTATGATTTTAATGTAATCTATTTTAGGAAGTGATTTTCTTGGAATTTATTGTAAAGACAACAAATTGATATTCTTTTAGTTTAAACGAAATTCCGACATCTGTCATCAACTGATTAGATAATAATTGCTCCGCTCCTACTCCAAAAATCGGTTGCAGATGAACATCATTTGTCGTTATTTGCATTTTATTTAAAGCATGTTGTGGAATTTTTACGGTTCCTGTTTGCTCTTGCTGATCAAAATTCAAGATAAAAAGTAAAAACTCCGTTTTAGTATAACGCAAATAAGCATATATATTTTGTGGTAAATTATTTGCCCACAACAAATCGTAAAAGGCTCCGTTAGCCACCGAATTGTATTGAGACAATTGGAATAAATCGTGATAAAACGTGCGTAGCTCTTTTTGATTAACAGATAGTTGTCCTCCATCAAACTTGCCTTCATTCATCCATTTTTGATGTTCAGGAACTGTCCAATAATCGAAAATGGTGGTTCGACCGTCATCGCCACTGAAACCACTTTCTCCGACAGCCTCCTCTCCCACTTCTTGTCCGAAATAAATCATCACGGGACCAACGTTCATTGTTGCTGTCAAAATCATGGCGTTCAATGAATTAATACTATTTCCGGCAAAATATTTTGAAACGATTCTTTGTTCATCGTGATTTTCTAAGAAACGAAGCATCTTGTCATCCATTCCGTTTAACGATTTCCAACAATTGGAAATATTGTCGGCAGTCATTTTTTCTTCGATAATGGAACGTAACGTATCGTATAAACCCACTTTATCGTACAAAAAATCAAATTGTCCGAACGTAATAAACTCTTGATAAAGATTCGGTTGATATATTTCGGCAATAAATTTCACAGACGGAAACTGTTGTTTTATAGAGGAAATAGCCCAATGCCAAAATTCAACCGGTACCATTTCTGCCATATCGCAGCGAAATCCATCAACGCCTTTTTTACACCAAAATTGCAAGATATTCAGCATTTTAGTCCAAGTATCGGGAATCGGGACAAAATGTTTGACATTTCCGTTTTGAATATCAATTCCATAATTTAGTTTAACGGTTTCATACCAATCGTTTTCTGTTGGATATGCTGAAAAACAATCGTTTCCGGTAACTTTGGCAGGACTTTCTTTAAAACGAGAATCGTATTCTTGATTTATTGGCAATTGCAACGATGTTTGAGGAAGGTAGTAAAAGTTGTTTTGTGGAGAAAATGAACACGTTGTATCATCATTTTTACCAAAATCAAGATTTGGAAAAACATCAGAATGATAATCACGTGAAACGTGGTTCGGCACAAAATCGATCCACACACGTAAACCGGCGTTGTGAGTTCGTTGCACCAATTGTTCAAATTCTTCCATTCGTTTGTCGGGATTTTCAGCAATGTCGGGATCTATGTCATAATAATCGCGAATGGCGTATGGAGATCCGGCTTTTCCTTTAACAATATCGGGATGATTTGCCGGAATGTTCGGATAATCAGTAGTAGTAGCATGTTCTAAAATTCCTGTATACCAAATATCTGTAACACCCAATTGACGGATTTCGTTCAGAGCCTTTTTCGAAATGTCGTTCATTTTTCCGACTCCGTTTTCTGCCAACGTTCCATCATAACGAAGTGTTTTGTTTTTGTTTCCAAAAAGTCGTGTAAATATTTGATATAGAATTATTTTACTCATTAATTTTTAATTGTAATTCATTTTGCAAAAATAGAATTAATATCCATAAAAAAACCTCCCGAAGGAGGTTTTATCATTAACAAAAATTGAAACAATGATTTTAATAAATCACTATTTTTTTCGTATAAGAGGCTGAATCTGTTGTTATTGTCATCAAATAAACACCTTTTTGACAATGATCGATATTTACATTGCCATCTTTAAAATTGTCATTTTCTAATACTTTGCGACCATTAACATCATAAATAGCTATTTGATAGTTACCTGAAATAGGTGTTGTAATCGTAAATTGACCTTTTGACGGATTGGGAGAAACTGCAATTTGTTCAGCCATAAATTCGTTGATATTTACAGTACTTGTAACGCATTCTTCTTCTGTTTTTTCACTTTCTGCTCCATTTTTCATAGCTGCAATGGCATAGCAAAATTCGCCTGCTTCTGTTAATTCGTCAACCAAACTATTGGTTGTGATATTTTTCAATAATATATCGTTACGATAAATATTATAGCTTTCAGGAGTATAACCCATGGTTGGTGCGTTCCATGATAAACTGACTTCAGCCCCATTAATTTCAGCTACAAAGTCGATAGGAGGATAAAGTACGATCATTTCAATACAAGATTCTTCCGATAGACTACTTGCTTCGTTATCAAAAATTGATTTTACACTATAGCAATACTCTCCGTTAACATCGATAACATCAGTATAAGAAGTTTCGGTAATTCCAGTGGCAAAGTTGACACCGTTTTTAAAGATTTGATAGCTTTGCGGAGTATAACCGTTGGTTGGCGGATTCCACGAAAGAACGACATTGGTTTCTTCTGCGGCTGTTGTCAGGTTGATCGGTGGATATAATACAACAACATCAATACAAGTTTGTTCAGAAGCGTTGCTTTCTACATTGTTTGCTACAGATTTTATGGTATAACAAACGGTTCCGTTTTCGGACATTTCTTCCGAAAAAGAGGTTTCTGTAACATTGGTTAACAATGTCCCGTTTTTATAAATATTGAAACTTTCGGGTTGAATGGCAACGCCTTCCATCACTTCCCACGATAGATTTACCGTAGTATTATTTAATGTGGCATTTACGTTCACCGGCGGGAATAATTGGTCGTTAGCACCAACGGTTGAAGTCATTTCTACACAAACTTGTTTTTTAAACGGATTCACTGTCGATGCACCGTTATAAATGGTTTGCGGTGGCGTTGAGCTGCTTCTTAAAGTGAAATAAGAGGTGATTCCGTTACCGGCAGCATCATACATTACAAAACGATAACATCCGGCAATCGGGAAATATAACTTAATATTGTTGTTGGCGTTGGCTTGATTGAAAGTGAGTCGTTGAACAACTTGATTAAGATCCATATTGATAATTTCAACAGAGGTTTCCGATGGATTGGCATCGGTTTGGAATAATAGTGTAACATAGTTATCACTAATGGGAGCCGGTGAAATTTCTTTTACAATAGAACTATTTTCTTCGTTCATATCGGGTTGTCCGTTAGGATTTTCAATGGAGAGTTCCAAATTGAAAGCTTCTTCGGGAGTTGCAAATGTAAATTCGTCCAATTCGATATCCACTTTTTGTGTAAAAGTAAAAGGATCTCCATTCCATGTATAACGATGAACTTCAGTTCCATCCACTTTAGCTACTACATCAAATGAAGTGATGCCTGCAGAACCTTCGTTTTTGACAGTCAAAAAAGGATTCATTTTTCCGGAACAATTTTTAATAGGAACATTTTCAACATTTTTAATGGAAAGGTCGTATTCAAAATTAGGTGTATTCATTGTCATACGAACTGCTTGAAAGACTTCTTTAGTGGAAAAATCTTGAACCCAAGCAATCAAATGGCAATCTTCTTTGGGCCAAAGTAATTCAAAAGTTTCTGTAACAGTTTGTGTTCCACCTGAATATGCTGTTCCGTTTTGTGTAGGAATCATATCGCGACAAACGCAGTTCAAAGTGGACATTCCCTGCCACGATTGTGCAATGTTGGATTGTGTTACTACAATCATAATTTTCAGATTGTTGCTGCTATTTTCACCCACTTGATTCACCGTACAATTCACTTGATAGTTATCGCCAGAAAGTTGATTAAAGGTTAAATTGATTGTGAAAGGGCTGGGAATTCCGATCCGTTGATTTAATAGAGGCAAAAGTTGCGGATAGGAATTTTGACTGGCACCACCACCACCGGATTGGGTCAAAACACCATCGGATTTTGTTGTAGGATAAGACGTAATGCTATACCAACTTGCTCTTGCATTGGTTTCTGCAGTGTAATAAGGAGCTGTGGAAAAAGCATTGGTGTGATAAGCTACGGGTGCAATCGGCAGCTCTTCAGCAAGCATTTGAGCTACACCATTAGCATTTGCAGGACAATACGGACAATTAACGCCGGTAAATAATTCAAAAAGTACACATTCTTTTGCGACATTTTGAGCGGAGAGTGTTGCTATTAAAAAGCAACTCATACATAATGATAAGACAAACTTTTTCATGATACTTTTTATGAGATTAGTAAATTAATAATTTTTGAGTTTGCGACCCCACTTTGATTAGATAAATTCCTTTGGTACAATGACGTAAATCAATCATTCCATCTGAAAAGGATTCATTACGATAAACTTCGCGACCTGTTACATCAAACACAACAACAGGATATGAATTTGATTGATCGGTTGTTATTTGAAATTGTCCTTGAGACGGATTGGGAGAAATTGATAATTTTGATGCAGCAATTTCGTCAATGTTTACAGAAAGAGCGGTTACTTCTACAGCAATTTCATAAGTAAACTGATTGATAGCAGAACCTGTTTTGAAAATCAGATTATCTTCATTATCAAACAATCCCATTAATTTATCTAAACCATCACCGCCGGTATCTTTTACTAAAACTTGATAACAAGACATGGCAGGAAAATGAATAAAATCGGTGTATGTGGTGTTGGCATCAGCATAAGTTAAAGTTTTGATGATTTCATGGGTTTCCATATTGATAATTTCAACACTTGATTCTTGCGGTTTTGAATCGGTAATAAAAATGATTTTGATGAAACCTTCGGATTCAAAGGCGGGTTCAATAGTTTTTGTTAAGGAGTTGCCCGTTAAATTAAAGTCTTCGTTACCATTTGGATTTTCGACAACAAATTCGATATTTTGATTACGATAGTTAGGAAGCACAAATGCAGGCATATCAAATTGTGTTGTTTCGCAATATGCAAACGGAGTGCCTGTCCATTGATAGCGATGACATTCTACGCCATCAATTTTTACCGCTACTTCCAACGATGAGCATTCAAAAATACCTCTGTTTTTTACTTCAATGGTTGGTTTAATTTCTCCTGAGCAACTATTTGAAATAACGTTAGTTACAGATTTTAATGCAATATCATTGGGATAATCCGGAGCATTCATGGAAACTCTAACAGCTTGAAATACTTCTTTGGTTGTAAAATCTTGAATCCAAGCAGTGATAAAGCAATCTTCTTGCGGAAGAGAACCTAAAGAGAAAGTTGCAGTAACCGTTTGTGTTCCACCATTATAAACAGTTCCTGTTTGAGAAGGAATCATATCTCTGACCACATGATGTAACGATGGCATTCCTTGCCAAGATCTGATAATATTGCTTTGTGAAAGTACAATCATAATGCGTAAATTATTACCGGCACTCTCTCCCACTTGGTTTACCGTGCAAACCACTTCATGATTTGCTGTTCCGGAAACGTGCGAATACGATAAATCAATAGTATAAGGCGAAGGAATTCCGATACGTTGATTGTATTTTCCTAAATAAGTACTATACATATTTTGTGAAGCACCGCCTCCACCGGCAACAGATAATTTTCCGTCTGCCATCAGGGTTGGATAAGATGTAATGCCATAAAAACTTGCACGTGCATTAGTTTCATTGGTATAAAAATCAGGTGTGGAAAATGCACTCGTGTGATAAGCTATGGGAGCAATTTTCAACCCTTCATCCATCATCTGTCCAATGCCGTTGGCAGCTGCCGGACAATACGGGCAATTGACTCCTGTAAATACTTCAAAGAGAACACATTCTTTAGCAACATTTCGTTGAATGTTTTGAGCAAAAGTAGTGGCAACCATAAAACCGGTTGCTAAAAGCATAAAATAAACTTTTTTCATTTCTAATTTATTAATTAATATTAAATTTAATTTTCTGAATCCTTAATATTTTCATAGTCAACATATTCTCCCATATTTTTTGGAACTTTTGTTTCTGGATTTTGTCCTGATATTTTTGTTTTTCCCTCTTGTTCAAAAGGTGTTTCAAAAGATGAATTGTTCATTTTTTTCATGGTCCGTTTGACAAACCAACGTAATAACAACGGCATTAAATAGCGGAACAACATTCCCACTATCAACAAGATAAAAATAAACCAGAGAAACGATTCCATAATAATTTTAAATTTACAACAGATTTGGAATTTAATTTCGTAGATCAAGTCCCCAATTGAGCTTGTTACGCAATGTACTGAAAAAATCTTGTTGCGAAAGTCGTGCCAAATTCAATTGAAAATCCTCCTTCTCGATTAACATTTCTATAGCTTCATCAATTACGGCTGTTCTCGAATCTAAACCAATGGAAATTAAATCTTTATATCGTTCAACTTTAACACGTATTTTGCAACTATCGGGAACGATAATCGGGCGGACGGTTAAATTATGTGGAGCAATGGGTGTTATGATAAAATTTTGAGATTGTGGCAACAAAATATTTCCGTTGCAACTTAAACTGTATGCGGTTGAACCTGTTGGCGTTGCAACAATCAATCCATCGGCTTGATAAGTGTTCAAAAATTGATCGTCAATCCAAACGCTGACAGCAACCATACTGATAGGATGATTTTTGCTGATACTTACTTCATTCAAAGCGAAGTTATTAACACCAAACAGTTGATTTTTAGTCGTTAAGCGAAGTAATGAACGTGATTCGATATAATATTCACGCTGTGCAATTTGTTGAAACGCTTTTTCAATTTCATCAGTCGAAATGGCCGATAAAAAACCCAATCGTCCCATATTGATTCCTAAAACCGGAATGCCCGAATCGCGCACCAATGTTATAGTTTCCAAAAAAGTACCGTCACCACCAATAGAAAATAATAAATCGGCTTGCTGAAACAATTCTTCATCATTTTTGAAAGTGTATAAATGTTTCGCACACGCCAGTTTTCTGTCTAATTGTTGCATAAAAGGTTCAAAGACAGAAATAGTCCAACCACGTTTCAGCATTTCATCAAACACTTTACGTAGCATCATCAATTGACTGTCTTTAAAATATTTACCAAAAACAGCTACTTTCATCGAATTTTTAATTAATCATTAAGTGGTGGTATTTTGCAATCACTCTGTTGAATAAAGATTTGTGAAAAAACTTACGGTTGAATCATCAACATTGTAGATTTTTCGTCTTCAAAAAAGATCTCGCAATCTTGAATATAACAAACGATTCCTTCTGCATCATCTTCTTCGGTTTCCACTTCTATACCGTCTTTTCCGTGAAAAAGATGGACAAATTCGTCAATATCCCATCCGAAAAGTTTTTGTCCGTTCAGAGTTACATCTGGATGATCGCACATGATTCCAACAACGGTTTTATTTTTTGTTTCAATGATTGGAAAAACGTGTAAATCATTAAAATAGTAAATTTCACGATCGTCTTCATAAAAATCGTCTTCTACTTTTTCAATTTCATTAGGCTTTCCGAACAGTTTTTCAACATCTTCGATGGTCATGCCGATTTTTGCTTCAGCAAAACCGACATTGAGGATTAATTCGTAATTCATTGGTTTGATTTTTAATATAAAATTTGTCGTTTATTTAAATAAATATAAAATTATCTTTTTCAATTTATTAGCATTGATAAAATGTTTTTCTTTTTAATAATAAAACATTTTTGCGGCTGCAAATCTAAAACAAAATTCCAAAATAAAGACTTTTCTCTTTTTGTTTTTTTTCGATAATTGACGACGAATGATAAAAATTTATAATTAATTAAAATTCATTTATTTAAAAACAAATTTTTAAAAAAATTATTTCCAAAAATCAAAGAAGGTGCAGTGTTTTTATCTGCACACTTCTTTGTTTCATCGTTAAAAATCATGTATTATCGGTTAAAACAACTATTTTTCAATGCGAATACGGGCATCTACAGCTACCACTTGATCGGCTTTTCCCAACAACGGATTCAAATCCATCTCGGCAATTTCCGGTGCAATATGTACTAATGCCGACAAGCGAACTACGATATCGACAAATTTTTCAATATTGATGCCCTCTTGACCACGAACACCTTTCAACATTTTGAAACCACGCAAGGTTGCAATCATCCGCATTGCCTCATCGTGGCACAACGGAACTAAACCTGCATTGACATCTTTCAAAACTTCGATAAAAATTCCGCCTAAACCGGCTAAAACCATTGTTCCAAATTTCGCTTCGCGTTTGGCACCGCAAAACAACTCCATGCCTGACAACATTGGTTGCATTAAAATGGCGGTTGTATCTTTAATTTTCATCATACGTTCAAATTCGTGGCGAACGGTTTCTTCATCTTTTACATTCAAAACTACGCCACCAACATCCGATTTGTGAACCGGACCTATCACTTTCATAACCAGCGGGAAACCTAATTTTTTAGCCTCTTCAACTGCACTATTTATATTTGTAACATTTGCCTCTCCTGCCCTACTGATGCCTGCTGCATCCAACAATCCGCGAATCATTTCCGGTGCAATATAACCGTTTTCAGCCTTATCAATAATGGAGCGAATGGCATTTACATCAACATTAGGTAGTTGTGGTTGCAACGGAGCCGGTTTTGGTGTGTTGTAAATCTTTGCTAAAGCATTTCCAAAAACACACTCTTCGGGAAAATTGATGCGATGTTTGTTTTGAATAAAATCGGCAATTTCCTCTTTTACATTGATAATAGAGGGCAAAATCGGGAATATCGGCTTTTTACAGGTTTTCATTTTTTCGTCCAATACTTGATAAACTTCCCAATTGGCAAACAAACCCGGCGAACCGAAGATGACTGCCATAGCATCAATTTTTTCAAATTTATTTTCGCAATAATCGATAATGGTGCCCAATTGTTCAGCTGTTCCTGTTGCCAAAAAGTCGATGGGATTTCCCACTGCCGATCCTGCAAATAGTTTGGTGAGCAATTCATCGGCATCGGGACCTTCGATGTGCGGAACTTCCATTCCGTTGTTCGATAAAACGTCCGTCAACATCACAGCCGGACCGCCTGCATGTGTAATAATGGCGATGTTTTTGCCTTTTACTTCTGGGTGCATAAAAATTTCACATACAGTGGTCAACTCTTCACGGTTGTGGCAACGCACGATACCGGCTTTGCGAAATAAGGCTTCAACAGCCACATCAGATGTAGCTAAAGCTCCCGTATGAGACGAAGCCGCACGACTGCCTGCTGCAGAGCCGCCCGATTTGATTCCGGCAATTTTGCATCCTTTGTTAATCAATGATATAGAGTGTTTTAACAACTTTTGAGGGTTGGCAACTTTTTCCATATATAGCATGATGACGTGCGAGCTGGTTTCGGGGTTAAACGTGTTATCTAAATGTTCCAAAACTTCTTCTATGCCCATCTGAGCTGAATTTCCAACTGCCCATACACTATTGAACGACAATCCGTTAGTAATACCTTGTTCTTTGATAAAAACTGCCGTAGCACCCGAACCGGTGATAAAATCGACACCTTTTGAACTTAATGGTGGAATGGGTGCATCAAAAGCACCGCAATAATTGGTGTTGAGAAAACCTGTGCAATTAGGACCAATTAAACTACCTTCGACACTATTAATGGTTTCGGTAATATGACGTTCAAAAGCAGCACCTTCGGCATTTTCTTCCGAAAAGCCGGCGGACAAAATAATAAATCCGCCACACGATTTTTCTTTGGCCAACACATCCACCGTTGAAGGACAATATTTGGCTGCAATGGCTAAAATGGCACAATCCACTTGCGGCAATTCTTCTACTTTGTGATGACATTGAACACCTTGAATTTCTGCCTCTTTAGGATTTACTACATATACGGTTCCTTTAAAATTGCTGCTTAAAAGATTTTTTAAGACTTTTCCGCCCGGTTTTTGAACATCGTTGGAAGCTCCAACTACGACAATACTTTTTGGGTTAATTAATTTTTGAGAAATCATGATTCATTCTTTATGTTTATTTATTTCTTTTAAAATACTTATGAAAATTTTCTCTTCCAACATGAAGAAAAAATGAATAAATTATTCGTTGACAAAGTCTTAGATTTATAAATTTTTTAAAAAATTTTTGCAAAAGTAACTATTTATTTGAGGATTACCCAACGTTTTGTAGTTACTTGATTTTGTATATACATTCTGACAAAGTATAATCCTGAGTATAAATTATTAGTAGTCAATTGATAAGTGTTACTATTTATAGGTATTTCTTTAAGTAGTTGTCCAAAAGTATTATAAATTTCAATTTTTTGAATAATATTTTTTGATTGGATGAAAGCGTTTTCAGAAGCTGGATTTGGAAATATTGTAACTTGATTATCAACTATTTCTTCATCAATATCAACAACCGATGAAACCGAAATGAAATCATTTTCAACTTTCGTATCATTTCCCACGGAATTAGAAACGGTGAGCGTTACGTTGTAAACTCCTTCATTTGTATAAGTTACATTTGGATTTTGTTCATCACTAAATGATGGTGTTCCTCCTTCAAAAGTCCAAAACCAAGAGGTGGGATTGTTGGCTGATTCATCAGAAAATTGTACACTTTCACCGACATTAATGGCTACAACATCGGCTGAAAAATCGGCAATTGGTATATTCATTTCACCTCCTTGACAAGAAATGGCGGCTTTCCATCCCCTATCGTTGGTATTTCGGTCGGCTGAAAAAACAAAGGTTAAAGCACCTTCGTTGTTGGTTGCCGTAACTATTCCCGGTGAATTTGTTCCTGAATAAGAGCCTATTAGAGCAGATGATGTATTGCTTGAAGCATCATAAATCTTTAGAAAATCATAATCATATTCAGTAGCAAAAT
Source organism: Bacteroidales bacterium (assembly GCA_028710155.1). GTDB lineage: Bacteria > Bacteroidota > Bacteroidia > Bacteroidales > WRLA01 > WRLA01. Next base: position 26,389 of record JAQUSR010000008.1, read on the forward strand.
CCAAAAATTCAAATTGTAATTGAGCGGTTGGATCAGCCGGATAAAATGTCATTTGATAATCTTTATTATCTTGATAATTCATTTCTAAACCGCCGTCATCCAAAAACAGACCGCTGCATGTCGTGAATGTTCCGTTTTGAATGATAAATTGATTATTCGCCGTGATATAATGATGTTTTATAATGGTATCGGTCAATATCTCTTTGGCAACGGTTTTCGTTACTACCAACATCACGTCAAAACTTCCTTCCATTTCGTATAAAACCGTTGGATTCTGCTCGTTACTAATGAATGGAGTGCCTCCAAAAAACGTCCATTCCCATGATGTAGGATTGCCAAATGTTGCATCTGAAAAATGTACTGATGTATGAATAGGTGTAGATTGAACATCGGATGAAAAGTCGGCAATCAATGAACCTTGACATAATTCTACATTTTGAATGAAGCTTTCACGATCGGCAATTTCGATGGAAAATGTTTGTGGATAATAACCTTCAGCTGAATAGGTTACATTGTAAGATCCGGCTTTAATAGGACGATAGTAAGTGCCGTCAGAAGCTTTGGAAGTGACTTTTGAATAAACGGCATCGTGCTGTTCAACAAAAATTGTTGCTTCAATGGGTTGTTGTGTTTCGCAATCGGTGATTACACCTTGAATGCCATAGTTGGCTTGTTTCAATAAATTGATCATCGAGCGATAATTGTAATTCCAAAATATTGGTAAGTTATTAGCATTAGGCGTTTTATCTATGCTTATTTCAAGTGTAAATTCACGATTACCGTCATAATAATTGGTATAATCTTGACGCGAACCGGTGATTTGATACCACGCAAAA
>JAQUSR010000008.1:27234-27750 GCA_028710155.1 Bacteroidales bacterium
TGTTTAACTCCGTCATATAATTGTCTGATGAATATAAATGAACCGTATCAACATATTCGCGACAAATGAATTGCCACCAATCATCATCGGCATGTAGTGTTGGGTTGTTGTCCCATGGATAATTCAATACTTCGGTACCTCCATGAATATTAATACCCAACACAAAATCGTGTTCTGCTTGAAATTCCATAAAAGATTCTGTTTCAACTTGCCATGATTCGTCATCAGGATGATCTCCATAAACAAAATCTTTAAAATTGCGATTAAGATCCACGCCATGAGCATTGGCACGAGTGGCTCCGTTTACAGAATTATTGCCGTCATGAAAGGTGCCATCGGGATTGGCTAACGGACAAATCCAAATTTCGAGATGATCCAACAAATCGGTGATTTCGGTATCATTGCCATAATGACTTAACAAATAATCAATAAAACGCAACATCAACACATAACCGGTAACTTCATCACCGTGAATAGATGAAGTATAAAGAACCTGCGGTTCAGCTTCTTCAGAAG
>JAQUSR010000129.1 GCA_028710155.1 Bacteroidales bacterium
TAAAGAAGAAAAAGTAATGGGTTTGGTAGAAATTTCGTTAGTGTTGCCGGAAGAGATTCCTCATTTTGTCAGAAAGTAGCGAAATTGAATTAAATGTTGAAATTTCATCGAACCAATCAACAACATGCGCCTTTTTAATGCCTATACCGATTATTTGAAGCGGGAATTTGGATGTCGTGTTCAAAAATTGTCGATCAATGCAGGTTTTTCGTGTCCCAATCGCGATGGAAAATTGGGGACGGGAGGTTGTATTTATTGTGATAATAAAATTTTTTCACCTTCTTATACAGATCCACAGAAAAGCATTCGACAGCAATTGTTGGAAGGGATGGATTTTCACAAAATTCGCTATAAAACCGAAAAATATTTTGCCTATTTTCAAAGTTTTTCCAATACGTATGCACCGTTGGAAGTGCTCCAACAGCGATTTGAAGAGGCACTTTCCGTTGAAAAGGTGATTGGTCTGATCATTGGAACGCGACCCGATTGTATTGATGAAAAGAAGTTGGATTATTTAGCCGAATTAGCCAAAAATCATTACATCATGGTAGAATACGGTATCGAATCGTGTTATGATAAAACGTTGAAAACCATTCATCGCGGGCACGATTTTGCTACGGCACAAAAAGCGGTTTTGATGACTGTTGAACGAAATATGCATTGTGGGGCGCACTTTATTTTCGGATTACCCAACGAAACCGAAACCGAAATGATGGAGATGGTTCACATCATCAATCAAATGCCGATAGAAACTATCAAATTTCATCAATTACAAATTATTAGAGAAACGGAAGCCGAGCAGATGTATCGCAAAAATCCGGAAATTTTTCCACTTTTCTCCAATGTTGAGGCATACGTTGATTTTATCATTCGTTTCATTGAACAATTAAATCCCGATATTATGATTGATCGTTTTGCTTCGGAGGTGAAACCGGAATTGGTCGTAGCCCCTTGTTGGGAAAATTTGCGTTACGACCAACTTTTAGTAATAATAGAAGCCGAATTAGCCAAAAGAAAAAGCCATCAAGGAAACAATTGGAAAAGTGAAATTTACATTAAATAATTGAATATCTATTTATTACAAATTATTTAAAATATTTCATTAATCTTATTAAAGACATCAACAATTTTTTGTAACTTTGCGCCTCATAAAAAAAGAATTTTTTATTAATAAACTTAATTTTAAACGTATGAAAAGATTATTACTAATCTGTATTTGTGCCTTGAGTGTTTTTGGTTTAAGTGCACAAATTAGTGAAAATTTTTCTGACTACACCGTAGGCGGAAAAATCGCTCAACAAGCTCAAGAAATGGGACGTGATTATTGGACTACTTGGTCAAGTGCACCGGGTGGTGCAGAAGACGGTTCTGTTGCTTCATTGGAAGGTCAAAATGTAGCCTCTTTGGTAGGCAACAACGACCAAGTTCTTCTTTTTGGAGAAGAAACCACAGGAGAATGGAATATTGAATTCGATATGTATGTTCCAACGGGAAAAGTCGGATATTTCAATGTTCTTGCCGATTTTGCAGCATCAAGCAGCGTTTGGGCAATGCAAGCGTATGTTAATGCAACAAATGACGGAACCAACACCACTTATGCCGCCGGACAAGGAACTTTACATGCCGGTGCTAACGGTGCTGCCACCTTCACCTGCGTTCACGATGCTTGGATGCACTTCCAAGTTATTGTTAACTTGAATGCCGACTTAGGAACCTTCTTTGTTAATGGAGAACAAATTCACCAATGGCAATGGTCGTTAGGTTCATTTGGCGAGGACAATTTGAGACAATTGGAAGCTATGAACATTTATTGCGATCCTTCAGCTAATATGGAATTTTATGCCGACAACTTCAGCTATTCATCCAACACAGCTGCTCAAACCATTTTTGAAGCCAACTTTGATGAAGCTACAGCTAATCAATATCTTGGTGTATTGTATCCCGAATTTTGGACAACATGGTCAAATGCACCGGGTGGAACAGAAGACGGTGTAATCTCAACTGATTATGCCAACACAACACCAAATTCAGCAAAATTTGTATATGGCAATGATGTTGTTTTCTTAGCAGGAGACAAAACTACCGGAAGCTATACCATTGATTTGGATGTATTTATTCCGACAGGTAAAAATGGTTATTTCAACCTTTTACATGCTTTTGCAGGTACATCAAGCGAACACGGATGCGAATTTTATTTCAACGAACCTACCGAAGGAACAAAATATGTTGTCGGTGGTGTTGATTACACCTTTACACCTATTATCAATGAATGGTTTAATGTTCATTTTGATATTAATTTGGATGGCGACTGGATTCAATTCAAAATTAATGATGAATTGATCGGAGAATGGCAATACAGCATTCAAGCCGGAACCAATGCTCCCGGTTTAAGACAACTCGGTGCTATGGATTTCTTCCCACCGACTAATGCCAATTCTGTATTTTATATTGATAACTTCCAATATACTTCTTTAGGCGGAGAATCTTATCCTGATGTTCAAGTTACTCCTACATCCATCAGCTCTTCATTAGCTCCCGGACAAGTTGAAGACCAAACCGTTACTGTTACCAACGAAGGCACCAGTATTGGTGATTATTTCTCATGGATTACTTATGATGCAGCAACAGGTGCTACCGGAACACAAGAACACACACTCACATATTCCAGTGATGTTCCTACCAATAGTGTTGGTTTTAGCACCGGCACTCCATTAGTTGAGTTAGGCGCTAAATTCACCGGTGCATTCTACGGTCCTTTTATGAACACCGAAATCACTCAATTATCATATTTTGCAGCTAATGATGCCATTTCAGGCGGTATTACTTTCCGTGTTTATGGACAAGGAACTTATGGCAATCCCGGTGAAGTATTGGCAGAAACAAGTATTACAAGTTATACTCCGGAAGCATGGAATTCAGTAACTTTTAGCGAACCTGTACTTTTAACAGGAGAAGATGTTTGGGTGGTGGTAGAATTCACACAAACAGCCGGTGGTTACCCATTATCATTTGATGACGGCGTTGGCGAAGACAATACCGATTGGTATCGTATCAATGGTGGTGCTTGGGGACAATTCCACTTAGGAGAAAACAACTGGGGTAATGTGATGATCAAAGCCACTACAGTAGGAACTCCAATTCCGGGTTCATGGGCAGTTCTTTCAGGAAGCAGCTACGGCTCCATTTTGGCAGGTAATACATTAACTTATGATGTAGCTATGAATGCAGCAGGTTTAACACAAAACACATACAATGCTACTTTACACGTATTAACTAACAATGCTGAAAATCCGCAATTCGACATTCCTATTACATTGGATGTGGTTACATCCGATTGCGAAGTTCCTACCAATTTAGTAGCTACATCTGATCAAAACGCTATGAAAGTTGATTTAACATGGGACTATGACGAACCGATTCCCGGTGATATGGCTGCTATTATTCTCGAAGCTAACGATGTTTGGGGAGAGGGAACAGGTTATCAAATTTTATTAGATGCTGATCATAACACCTCTGCAAATATTACAGGTAATTTTACTTGTGGACAAAGTTATGCTGAATATGAATATATGATTCCTACGAATGCTACAGCAGCAGATGATTATGTAATAGTTAGCGGTTCAGAATCCATCCAAATTCCTGCCGGTGTTTATGACTATGTAGTTTTGAATCCCGGATGCAATTCATTTGGTACTGTATATGTAGCTAGCGACCAATGCGATGCTTCTGTCGGATCAAGCGTTACTTTTGAAGCCGGTCAAATCTATCATTTCACCGCTACTTTACAAGGATCAAACGATTGTATCACCATCACCAACACTGCTAAAACCAGAGATGATGTTACATTCAACGTTTATCGTGATGGTGTTAAAGTTGCTGAAGGTATTTCAGAACTAGCTTATACCGATGCTAACTTAGATGCCGGAAATTATTGCTATACTGTTACTACATCATGTCCTGCCGGAGAAGGTCTTCACTCCAACCAATCATGTGCAGAATTATTAGAACCATGTTTTGCTCCGGAAGTTACAGCTATCGGAGAATCGGAAAATGATTTACCTGCTATTCATTTGACTTGGAATGCAGTTGAGGGTGCCACACAATACAAAGTGTATTATGGAACTACTAATGTTTCTACAACTACAGAAACCAGTGTATATATTACAGGTCTCCAAGCCAATACAGAATATTGTTTCACTGTTAAAACCATTTGCGGAAACGGTTTAACTAGTGTTGCCTCTGAAGAAGCATGTGCCACATACACTAATGTTGAAGAAATTGAGAATAATTTCAATATTTTCCCGAACCCTGCTAATAAACAAGTAAAAGTTGACGGAGAAAATATTAATCAAATTTCTATTTACAACATGGTTGGACAATTGGTTGAAACCACACAATCGACAACAATCAATACTGCCTCTTACAACAATGGTATTTATGTGATTCGCATTCTCACCAACGAAGGTAATGTAGTTACAAAACGCGTTGTCATCAATCACTAATTGATTGATTAACAATTTGTTTTATTTATTTATAAAAAACGCTCCTGAAAAATCAGGAGCGTTTTTTTATATCATAATATCTTGTATCTTTGCAGCCTGAAAAATCAAGGTTTTAATGAAAAAAACATTGAATAGTGAATTAGGTCGGTTGAATGTCGAAGATTTTAAGAAATCAAAAAAGATTCCTTTGACCATTGTTTTGGATAATATTCGCAGTTTAAATAATATCGGATCGGTTTTTCGTACCGGAGACGCTTTTCGTATCCAAGAAATATTGTTATGCGGAATTACGGCAACTCCTCCGAATAGAGATATTCACAAAACCGCATTGGGTGCCGAAGACAGTGTTTGTTGGCGATATTTTGAAACCACACAACAAGCTATTCAATCTTTGAAATCAGAAAATTTTTTCGTAGCCGCTATCGAACAAGCTCATGAAAGCACTTCTTTACCCGATTTTCAACCTCCACATCAACAACCATTGGCCATTATTTTTGGCAACGAAGTGGAAGGTGTTGCCGAAGAAATCATGAATATTGTCGATGATTGTATTGAAATACCGCAATTTGGTACTAAACACTCCTTGAATATTTCTGTTTCTGCCGGAATTGTAATGTGGGAGTTATTTCAAAAAATGAATAACATTATTTCCTAAAAATTGACAACATGATTCATCCATCCAAAAGAGTGAAAAAGAGAAAGCCAAAACCCGTTCACTATGTTGAGGTTACATTTAAACTCAGCAAACAACAACGCCGTTCTATCAAAGCGTTTTGCCGAGATCACGATACCACTTTGAATAAATTGATTAAAAATAATATTCGAAGATATATGAATTACAAGCCGTTGGAAAAGCCTCCGGTTCATCCGCGTCAATTGGATTTATGGAATGAAACAGCGGAAGAAAACACGATTGTCCATCCATAGAAAGTTTATAAATCTATAATTCATCCAAAGATTTATTGTTTTTTTTCAAACACCAAACACCGTTTGATTGACATTATACACCTCCAAAATCAGTCGCCCTTCCTTTCAGTTTTGTCGGATAAATCATTGTATCATTGACACGCTGATGCCCGCCATACAACAACGAATCGCTATCCAATACAATTCTATAATTTCCTGATTTTGGTACAAAAAAAAGTTTTACCATTGTAACCATCCATTATGCCAATTTGAACCTCTATGCCGATAAAACCGAAGGCGTAGTAAATAGGGCTATGTTGTTTGACATCAAAGTGTTGAAACCTTTATTTCGTTTGCATATCAGAAAACTGAACAGCAGTTTTGCTTTTGAAATTGCCACCAAAACGGTTTTCCTGACGATATTTAAAAAAAACGCCATGAACCTTTGTGGCGAAGAGCAGGCAAGTTTCGACCAATATTGCAACACTTTAAAATAGAAAAGAAAATCTCGACAAAATACTCTTTCTTCGGCACACGATCAAGCAAAACAGATTCTTTCTAGTGTCAATAAGTTGGTTGAAAATACGAGAAATTTAAAAGACACAAGCCGACAAGAAAAGGTGAAAACGTTGCGTCGCGAAGTGGAAAAATTTTGAGACGAAGAGATTGAATTTGGCGGCATTGATATAACGTTTGTCACTTTGCGATAACTTTTCGATTTTTCAAGTAATTTTTTTGCAATTGATGTAAAAAACAAGCATTTTATTTCCCAAAATATTGGGGAAAAACCATTTTGTTTTTCCAAAATAAAAGAAACGCTACCTTACAAGATTCTATGAGAAATATTGCTATATAAAAATTTCACAATTTTTTTATATAAATCCTTCAAAAAAGCAAATTCTTCAACAATGAATGTATTCCAAAAAGGTTTTTTGATGCAATACGCCTATTTTATGGGATTGTCCCACTTACTTGATTTTTTATTAATTATTTATCAATTTATTACAAATTTTGTTCACTTATTGTTCACCTATCATATTTGTAATGTTCACCTCTTTTCAAGGGGTTTATTTCTAAAAAACGACTTTTATGTTCTTTT
>JAQUSR010000009.1 GCA_028710155.1 Bacteroidales bacterium
CAAACAATGCGGCAACCATTTTGAAATTGACGAAATGGAAGCCGACCACATAACACCGTGGAGCAAAGGCGGTAAAACTATCGCCGACAATTGTCAAATGCTTTGCAGAGATTGCAACCGTCGCAAATCGAGTAGATAGTTGGTTGTTTTATTCAAAAAGTTTAGTACATTTGCGGCAGATTTGGAGTCATACTCCAAATCTGGCAAATAAATATTTAATGCAATGATAACGAGAACTTTAGAACCTGAATTAAAACGACTTTTGCAAACATTTTCAGTGGTAATTTTAACCGGACCGCGTCAATCGGGTAAAACAACCTTGTGTCAAACTGCTTTTCCCGACTATTATTACTGCAACTTGGAGGATGTTCGCAATCGTGAAATGCTGCAAAACGATGCTTACGCTTTTTTGAATGCGTATGAAAAAATTATCATCGATGAAGCCCATCATTTACCGGAACTTTTTCCTGTTATTCAAGTCCTTGCAGATAAATATCCCGATCGTAGATTTATTCTGACCGGCAGCAGCAATTTTTCAATGATGGAAAAAGTAACGCAGTCTTTGGCAGGAAGAGCAGCTGTATTGACTTTACTTCCGCTTTCCATAGCCGAATTAAATCCAACAGATTCAATATCAACTACACAAATAGTTTTCAACGGAGGTTATCCTGCGGTTTGGGGCAAAGGACAAAATGCAGATGATGTATATCGAAATTATTATTCCACATATATTGAACGCGATATTCGCCGACTTTTAAACGTGAGTCATATTACAGAATTTCAGAAATTTATGCGATTATGTGCCGGACGTGTAGGATGTGAATTTGTTGCCTCAAATTTTACATCAGAAATTGGTGTTTCAGTCAAAACCGTTCAAAGTTGGTTAAATTTGTTAACAGCCTCCTATATAGTATTTTTGTTGCCTCCATTTTTTAGCAACATCAACAAAAGAATTATCAAAACGCCAAAACTATATTTCTACGATACGGGATTAGCCTGTTTTTTGTTGGGAATATCGCAAAAGGAACATCTTAGCAGTTTTCCATTGTATGGCAATCTATTTGAAAATATGGTAGTTAGCGACTTTATGAAACGACGTTTTAATGCAGGAAAAGAGCCAAATTTATACTTTTACCGTGACCGTTCACAAAACGAAGTAGATATTGTTGAAGAGACCTCTTTCGACCGTCTTAACATCTACGAAATTAAATCGGCACACTCTTTTCATAACGACTTTTGCAAAAGTCTTAACTATTTCAAGCAGCTGTTTACCGATAAAACGCATTCTTCAACAGTAATTTACGATGGAGAATTGGAGTCTGAATCCGACTTCAACGCCGTTGTCAATTTTCGACATTTGAAATAATGATAATTCATCTATTAGCCCAAAAGAGGAATTAACAACAAAAAACATAATTTAAACATTTAAAGGGAGTCACCATACACGAATTGCAGGTTTTTTTGAAACAGCGAAGAAAAGAGCGTTTTTGGTTATAACGGCAAACGCACCATTTATCCCTAATAAAAGCTGAATTTCGTTTCTACGTCATCTATTGAATACGAAACGATGATGGTGCTAATAAACTGAATGACAATCTGTAATGGATTTTGACAAATAGTACTCAAAAAGTTAGCGTATTATATTGCCTAATTTGGAGTAACACTCCAAATTAGGCAAATTAATTTTTAATGCAATGATAATAAGTAATTTATGGCTTGAAAAAAAACAGATGTCTTTCAACAAAATCAATCGTTTTATTTTTTCCGTCAGTTTTTTCTCCGACGATTTCATTCATAGCTTTTATCATTAGGAAGAATGAATCACGAATGCCTATGAATAGTTATTTCTAACAAATAATGCTTTTTACTATAACGATGGATCAACTAATAAATATTACCTTTGCAACGAATTTTTTAAAAACATCACGTCATCGATAGTCTCTTTATAAATCTTTGAATATGATATTATTAAATAATAAACAAAGACTTTTGTTTCGATGATTAAATTATCAATATAACCATGTTGTCACCGCTTTTAGGAAAAACGCTATCAGAACTACAAGTCATTGTAGCGGCTATGAATTTGCCGAAATTTACCGCCCGACAAATGGCGGATTGGTTGTATAAAAAACGAATTACAACCATTGACGAAATGACCAATTTATCGTTAGCCGTTCGTCAAAATCTTTCCGAAAATTATGTAGTCGGTGTCATTCCTCCAACGTTGGTGCAAGAATCGAAAGACGGCACCAAAAAATATTTATTTTCAGTCGGAGATCAACAATTTATTGAAGCTGTCATGATTCCCGAAGCCGATAGAAAAACGCTGTGTGTCAGTTCGCAAATCGGTTGCAAAATGGGTTGTAAGTTTTGTGTTACCGGAAAAATGGGCTTTCACGGCAACTTGACTGCTCACGAAATCATGAACCAAATTTATTCGATTGCAGAATCGCAAGAGCTGACCAATTGGGTGTTTATGGGTATGGGTGAACCCTTCGACAATATGGACGAATTGATGAAAGTGCTTGACATTTTGACGGCTGATTGGGGCTTTGCCAAAAGTCCGAGACGTATTACGGTGTCGTCAATTGGCGTTATTCCGATGATGCAACGTTTTTTGCAGGAGAGCGAATGTCATTTAGCTGTCAGCTTGCATTCGCCATTTGCCGAAGAACGAAAAATGTTGATGCCCGTGCAAAACAAATTTCCGATTGCGGAGGTGGTTCAAGCTCTTCGTCGATACGATTTTTCGGGTCAACGCCGTGTCAGTTTTGAATATATTTTGTTTGAAAATCTGAACGATTCGCCACAACATGCTCAAGCGTTGGTGCGACTGCTTTCGGGCATTCGCTGTCGGGTGAATCTCATTCGATTTCACGCTTCGCCCAATACGCCGTTTCATAGTCCCGATGAAAAACAGGTGCAAAATTTTTTGAATCTGTTGAACAACAAAGGAATCACTGCCACCATTCGGGCTTCGCGCGGCGAAGATATTCAAGCGGCTTGCGGGTTGCTATCTACGCAAAATCAAGAAGATCAACCATAATTGTTCTCAAAGATGGAAGGAGTTTTTTATGAAAAAAATCGTCATTTTATTGTTGAGTGTTATGCTAATTTTTTCCGCTTGTAAGAAAAAAGAGAATCCGCCGACACCGTTGCGACAATTATCCGAAAATTGTTGGGCGGAATGTACTTACAACGCTTTAAACCAAATGATTGTATCTAATTCGAATCAATCTTCGGTAGCGAAACCTTATGCTGTTTTTGATTTCGACAACACCACAATCATCAACGACATTCAAGAGGCAACCATTATCTATCAAATTGAAAATCTGTTGTATAAAATTCAACCGGAAAAGATGTTTGAGATTCTTGTTACCGACATTCCCGATATTCACCAACCTTTTGCCGAAGGCTATGAAAATGCTGCCGGAGAAATACTTACAACAGCAATGTTGGCAACGGACATCGCCTCCGATTACGATTTTTTGTTTCATCAATATAGTGGTTTCAACGAGGGCGGAACATTGACGTTGGAGCAGATTCATCAAACGAAAGAATACGTGTCGTTTCGAGCCAAAATGCGATTTCTCTATTCGGCTGTTAATGCCACTTTTGATGCGTCTGTGGGCTATCCGTGGGTCTTGTATCAATTTGCGGGAATGACGACAGCGGAGGTGGAAACCATTGCTACACAATCGATGGATTATTGGTTGAATATGGGCGTATATACCAAAGTTCGTTGGACGAGTTCGGAGACGCATTTGGGCATTTCGGGAGTAGTTTCTGTGTCGTATAAAACGGGCATTCACATTCCGATTGAAATGCAAGATCTTTATAACACATTGACGGAAAACGGAATTGATGTTTATATCTGTTCTGCGTCGATGCAGGAGGTGATTCAGGCAATAGCCACAAATCCAAAATACGGGTTGAATGTTCCGCAAGAACGCGTTTTTGCCATGCGGTTAAAAAAAGATGCCGACGGAAAGATAATCAATGCTTTTGACGAAAACTATTTCTTCACCTATGCCGAAGGAAAGGTGCAGACCATCAATCAGTTCATTCGACCGCAATATCAAGGCAATGCACCGATTTTGGTGGCAGGCGATAGCGCTGGCGATTACAACATGATGACCGCCTATCCTGAAATGAAAATCGGATTGATTATCAACAGAGTTCGTTCCGATTCTTTTTTCGAAATCTCGAAAATTGCCGTTGAATCACTATGTAATACAGATGCAAAATATCTTTTGCAAGGACGTGACGAAAATCAAGGACGTTTTCGTTCATCCGAAAGTTCTATTTTAATGGGAGAAACAGAGGAACAACTGTTGTGGAATCATTAATTTTTAGAATTTTTCATCATATTTTGTCCACAGAAAATCGCCCAAGCGCCAAGCCTCTTTCACTACTTTTTCGCCCCACGAATTGGTGTATTCTGTCATTTTTTCGATGGCTTCGGTGCGTTTTTTCTCTTTCAATAGTTGCATGATTTCGTTTTCAAAAGATTCTTGTTGGTCGAACATTTGTTGTTGCCAAGGAACAAAAACGGCATCTACATCGTGTCTCATTTCGCCCCAACGTTGATGAGTCAGTGTGCTTAAACGGTTGAAAGCCCACCATGCCGACTCGGTGGTGTAGCCGTTGGTTCTGCCGGGGGTTTCGTACGATTTGGGAAGGTGCGATACCAGCGGATAAATAGGAATGTAGATGGATGTTGCCACATTATCTAATGCCATCCAAACCACGCCGCCGACTTCATTCGGCATCCAATCGCGTAGTTGAATGATGGTGGCATACATGGTGTACCAACGGGCAATGGTGCGTTCGCCCAAAAAATCGATGTCGCCGGTTTTGTCATCCACGCTGAACCAGCCGCCACGAGCACGTTCCATTTCCAATTGGTCGTAGGGCATTTGTGGATTGGCCATCGGAGAGATGATCTCTTTTCCGTCTTTTCCTTTGACGGTCAATGTTCTGCTGACGTCATACGGCGTTCCTTCATAGTAATCTTTAAAAATTCGTACCATCATTTCTTGCGAAACCGGTTGGTCGGGTTTGACAGAAAAAGGATAATCTTTATCATTGGGATCTAAACGCAACGAAGGAGCCACTAAATCGAAAACGCGCCATTCGCGACGGCGGGCAGCGATGCTTTGACGACTTTCGGGTGCGTAGGCATAGCAAAATTGAAAATCGGCTTTGGTTTTGCACCATCCGGAATCCAATGCCATATCGAAAATGTTTTCGGAAGCCATAAAAAAGTCGGGTTGCGATAAATCAATATGTTTGATGGTGCTGGCGTTGGCGTTTACTGCAACATGGTCATCCGGAACGCGTTGTGCTACCCAAATGCCCCCTTTGTTGCCTTTTCCGGGACCGACAATTTCGAGATGCCACACCTCTTTCGGATCGGCGATGGTCAAACATTCGCCTTCGTCAATCCAACCGTAGGTTTTGATTAACGTTCCGGCGGTTTGAATAGCTTGTCGGGCTGTTGAGCAACGTTCCATCAAAATCTGACACAATTGCGTACAGTCAATCAATCCGTTATCCGATTGCAGGCAACTGCGTCCGCCGAAAGTTGATTCGCCGGTTCCCAACTGTTTTTCGTTCAAACAAGGGTAGGCAGAGTTGACATATTGAAATGTGTTTTTTACTTGCGGAATGGTTCCGATAGCATCAAATTTATAGGTAGTCATAGCAAAATCGTTGCACGGAACACGTTTATACACTGTCATTTCCTTCGATGAATGATGTTGAGCGGCAACAATGTTCATTTCGGAGCGGGTACGATGGCTGTCGTCCGTGTGCGAAGTCATGACAGAACCATCGGAAGAGGCTTTTTTGCCCACGGTAACAGAGGTGCAACCATCGGGGTATCCGGCAATCCAATCGCTTTTATCGGTTTGAGCAGAGAGGCAAAAAATAATGACCATCAACGGCAATAGAAGAAAAAATTTTTTCATGTTGTTCATAATTTAATTCAACGAAAATAAGATTTAAGGTATATTTTGACGGATAAAAATCCATTAAAAATATGATCTTGCAAAACCGGTGCAAAATTACTTTTAAAATGTTTTGTAATGAAATTTATCGGACAAAAAAATAATCATTTGATTATCAATAAATTGATAATGTTATAGATTTTCAAAAAAAAATTCCAAAAGCGATACAACCAATTCCATAAAATTTTACCTTTGCACCCACTTAAAAAACCACACGGGTATAAAAAGATTTGATGGAATAAGCAAACACCTTTGGGTTGAATGTTAACAAATTAAGTATATGTTTGTAATTGCAGAAATTGCAGGACAGCAATTTAAAATGGAAAAAGGACAAAGTTATTTTGTCCATCGTTTACCACAAGAAGTAGGAGAAGTGGTGAATTTTGACAAAGTTTTATTACTCCAAAATGAAGGCGACATTACCGTAGGAACACCGGTGGTAGATGGCGCAAAAATCAGTGCGAAAGTGTTAGATCACCTAAAAGGTGACAAAGTGATTGTTTTCAAGAAAAGACGTAAAAAAGGATACCGTGTTAAAAACGGACATCGTCAATGCTTTACCAAAATTTTGGTTGAGGACATCATCTTTTAATTATTAACCCGTAAAACAGAATAGATTATGGCACATAAGAAAGGAGCGGGAAGTTCGAGTAACGGTCGTGAATCCCACAGTAAAAGATTAGGCGTTAAAATTTTTGGCGGTCAACAAGTGATTGCCGGAAATATTATTGTAAGACAAAGAGGAACTGTACACAATCCGGGTCAAAACGTAGGCATGGGAAAAGATCATACCTTGTTTGCTTTGATTGATGGTGTTGTTGCATTTAAAAAGAAAAGAGACGACAAATCATACGTTGATGTTCTTCCTTTAGCAGAATAATTGAAATTTATTTGCTTTAATTTTAAATATTTGAATGTTTAACATCACGATGGTGATGAAAAAGTGATGAAATTTTTTCATCACTTTTTTTATAGCTATTAGTTATCTTTGCAACCCTTTAATTAGCATACGAAATGGCATACAAAGCGAAATCCAAAGACGACAAATTTTTGAAAGTTCCGGAATACCCCGGAGGTAAACAAGCACTTCAATCATTTATTAATGCCCATTTACAATATCCGGCTGATGCCCTCGAACAAAAGTTGGAAGGAGTTGTTGTCGTTCATTACGAAGTGGACGATAACGGAATAGTGGTGTCGTCGAAAGTTATGAAAGGTCTTTCTCCTTCGTGTAATGAGGAGGCAATTCGGGTGGTCAGTTTGTTACAATATAGTCCGGCATTCAATCACGGCATCAGGGTTACATCGAAGAAAAAAGTAAATATTTATTTTAAACTTTCGCAACGAAGGGTAGATCAAACGTTTCAAATCAACTATACGATCAAAGAACCCGAAAAGCAGAAAGAAATTGCCAACGATGAGAAATCTCAAGAATCTCAAAATTATACCTATTCGATTTATTTGAAATAACAAAAAAATATCATTGAGGAGGTCTTTTGATGAAGTGTATCTCTATTCAAGGTTATGTAAAAAATGCCGTGTTGTTGTTATTGTTTGAAACGGTGTTTTGTTGTTTATCAGCTCAGTATCAATTGAATAATTCAGGATTTGAGCAATGGGAGGGAGCAGATAATGACTTACGTCCCATTGGATGGAATACCATGAATAAGGCTGACGGAAGTTATTCGTGGGCAGCCGATAAAGGGCAAGTAGAACCTTCGTCTGATGTTCGAATCGGCAGTCGAGGCAAGAAAAGTGTTCGAGTATATGCGCGATCGATCTTGGGCATTGTTGTCAACGGCAATATCACTACCGGACGCATTCATGCCGGCAGTATGAAAGCTTCTAGTTTCGATAATAATAATTCTACCCGCACGAAAGAAAAAGGTTTTCATCATACTTTTTCAGGAAAACCCGATTCTATGACGGTGTGGGTGAAAAGCGATGCTGTTGACCCGAAGCAGAATGCCTATATTCGCGCTATCATTCACGATGACTTTGATTATAGTGAACCACCAACACCCGAGTGTAAAAATCATTTGGTTGGCGAAGCATTGATTCACTTTCAAAAGGGAACTTGGCAGCGAAAATCGATACCTTTTCACTATGGTGCTGCTTCCGTTTCACCAAAATACATCTTAGTAGCAGTCGGCACCAATCAAATTGCCGGAAAAGGAGATAAAAAAGATGCGATTTTTTTAGACGACTTTTTGATGATTTATAATCCGAAAATTTTACTACAACCGTTGAGTAACACTTCGTTGAAAAAAGGAGATTTGTTAGAACTATCGTTTCAATTAACGGGTACTATGTCGCCCAATAATTTGAATGTCGCTAAAAATAAAGTTATTGTCGAGCTTTCCGATAAAAACGGCAGCTTTGATCATCCCACAACTATTGGAACGGTTACGACTGATAAAAGCGGTGTTGTGACCGGAACAATTCCGATGTCAACACCCACCGGAACGGCTTATCGTATTCGATTGGTAACCACTAATTATCCGATGATTTCAAAAGATAACGGCGTTAATATTTCTATTCATTAAACCTTATTAGATATGGATTTGTTTTATGTTCCGTGGTTGCAGTGGGAAGACGAAACTGCAACTCTTTCAGAAGAAGAAAGTACACACATTGTTCGTGTTTTGCGACAAAAAGTTGGTGATATGATATTGTTAACTAATGGCAAAGGTGGTCGTTTTGTGGCAGAAATCACGATAGATCATCCAAAACATACAGAAGTGATGATAGCGGATCGGATAAAAATTCCTAAAGACGAATATTTTCATTTACATCTTCTGATGGCACCGACAAAAAATATAGCCCGTTTTGAATGGTTTTTGGAAAAAGCCTGCGAAATTGGCGTTGATGAGATTACGCCGCTATTGACCGAGCACACCGAGCATAGAAAATTGAATAGTGACCGTTTACAGCGCGTGTTGGTCGCTGCCATGAAACAATCGCAAACGATGTGGATGCCGCAATTGAATCCTTTGACCGACATTGCATCTGTCATCGAGTGCGAAAAAGCAGAACATCGTTTTGTGGGGTGGTGTGGTGATGAAACACAAGGTGAACTGTTCGATTTATGCCCGATGGGCGGGAATATCGCTGTTTTGATTGGTCCCGAAGGCGATTTTTCGGAGCAAGAAATTTATCAATTGAAAAAGAGTGATTTTATTCCGGTTTCGATGGGGCAAAAACGATTGCGTACCGAAACGGCCGGAGTTGTGGCTTGTACTACCATAAACATCAAAAACAGATTACAAGCAAGATAATAATTTTGGTAAGCAGTAGATATGGTTATTTACTGCAAAAGAATAACATATCCGGTTTTTTGATATCGAGAGCCGGATTGATCGGTCATTAAAAAGTAATAGACATAGGTGCCGGCAGGGCATTCATGTTGTTGTGCGTTTTTCCCATTCCAACCTTCACCTTGTTCGGTAGTTGAAAATATGGGCTCTCCCCATCGATTATAAATGATAAATTGAAGATCTTTTACCTCAATGCCTGAAAAAATCGGGCGGAAGATATTGTTGATGGATCCATTGGGTCGGAAAGCATTAGGGAAAAAAACGGAAAAAGATTTTTGTAAATAGGTAACTTGATTCGACCAAGCCGTATCGTGATTATCGCCGGAAGAAATAGCCGAAATGCAATATTGTAAAGACTTTGTATAGATTCCCGATGAATCGCTGATATCGGCGAAAGAGGTTTCTTGTGTCTCGGTTAAGAAGGTAAAAGGTTGATCATCAATTTTTCGATAAATTTTATAGGTTTGCAAACTGTCGATAAAACCATTGTAAGGAGTCCAATCAAGTTGTACCTGCGATTGTGTGTTGGTGGAAATTTGTAATAAAATCGATGAAACGATCAAGGGTGATTCTAAAATATGCGAACAACTGTCTATAGAATGCAGACGATAGAAATAAGAATAATGTTGAACATCAACAGATGAATCGATGGTGAAAAGCAATGAAGAATCGGTGGCAGCTAATGTTTTAATGGTTTGAAATGATTCCTCTTCACCGGTGGTGGAACGAAGTAGTGCATAAGTAGGAGAGGAGGCTTGTGTATCAATTTCAAAACACAAATGGATGCGTGATTCTTGAACAGAGGCATAGCGGATGAAACCAAATTCCGGCTCTTTGGGCAGTGCAGCAAAAACGGAATATTCGCAAGAAGAAACAGTTATTGTTTCTAAATTATTGAAGGCTTGAATTTTAAAAACATAATGACTATTTCTTTCGGGGTGATTGAACGAATAAGAAACAGCGTTAGGCAGAGCACTATTGTCTAATTGAAACGGTCCTCCGTTTTGAGAATACCAGATGCGATAGCCGCCCAATTGTGGAGCTAAATCGTACATTCCTAGTGGCAACCAGCTGAGCTCTATTGTTTTGCGACAAGTGTCCAATATAGGCGGATGCAATACTAAATTATGTAAAGGTTTGACTTCGTTGAACGGAGAGGTGTTGCCACAACGATCGACTGCAATAACACAATATATGCGTTCCATCGAACAAACATCAGAAAAGCTGCTGTCAATTGCCCATAAAGAATCTTGATGAGGAATTTCCATTAATAAATCCCAACCCGTTCCATTGTCTTGTCGTTTATAAATTCGATAACCGGCACAATCGACTGAAGGCGAACGTTGCCATCCAAGAATTGGATATTGATTATTGATAATGCTGACCGAATCGAAAGTGGGTGCTATGGGTTGATCGTCATCGGTTAACTGAAGACAAATATTGGATTGATGACAATCTTCGGTGATACTGAAAATTTGATATTTAAACAATTCAATACATTGATTGGTTGAATCAATAAAAGTGGTGTCGTTAGTCCTTCCTATCTCGCTCCATTCGTCATCCTGTTTTCGATAAACGATAACAGAATCGTTGTTGCCTTCAAGAATGGGATTCCACGTCAATTGAATTGCCACATCGTCCAAGGAGGCTGATCTTAGAAAATAGGGTGAAAATATATCAGAAACGACGGAATCGGTAGCGGTATAATTTACAATATAATACCAATTATGTTGAAAATTGCCGCCGGCAGTGTTATGCGTAAAAGAGGTTGTGGTGTCGCCGTCAAAAATTTTGATGGTATTGTAAATTTGTAAATATTCGTTAGTATAAATTAATTTTCCGTGAATTGTATTAGGAATATTTTCCCATGTAAGGGTTACTTGACCTTCATAATTTACAGATAAACAATGAATTATTGGCCTTTGAGCTGATAAAAAAATACACGAACAAAAGAGAAAAATAAAGAATAACCAATTTTTTTTCATGAGCAACAATTGAGAGAGCAAAGGTAATCTATTGATGGATTCAAAACCATAAAATAACGAAGAAAAATCGAACTTCGTGTATGCATATAAAAAAACAGGTTGCCTTAATTCAAGCAACCTGTTTTGTAGATTTATTTCATTGAAACTATTGAACAACAAATTTTTTGGTAACAACGTGGTTGTTTCCGGTCATTTGAATCATATAGATTCCGGAGTTTAAGTTGGCTACAGAAACGGTGGTTTTGTTGCCACAATTTTGAGCAGTGTACACCAATTGACCTAAAGTGTTGTAGATATTCAATGTTTGGATGGCTGATGCCGATTCTATGAATAAAACATCTTTAGCAGGGTTAGGATATACATTGATGCTGTTTTCAATTTCGTTGATGTTGTTAGGTTCAAAAACGGCTTCAATGGTGTGATTGGCTGTAACATTTTCAAAAGTATATTCAGCAACAACACCTACGCTTTCGCCATCAACGCGAACATCTTGAATGACGTATGTTTCGTCAGCGGCAATGGTAAAGGTTAGGCTGTTACCTGATTCCACTTCTATAATTCCTTCCGGTGTGATGGTTCCGTTTTCGCCGGCAGTAGCTGTAATGGTGAAAATTTCATTGTCGATTTCAACGCTTTCGCAAATTGGTGTAGCATTTCCGTCTGTGCAAACAGCAATAACGCAATAGTTGTATACTCCAACTAAAAGGTTAGCATCGGTATAGGTTGTTGTGGTTGGTGTAGCAATTTCCACTCCGTTGCGTTTTACAATATAAGAATTTGCTGTTCCTTCCCATGAAAGAACAACGCTATAGTTGCTGACTTCTGCCGATAAGTTAGCGATAGGATCACAAGGTGCAGGTGTTCCGCCGCATTGACATTGGAAAGTGGTTAAAACACCGCTATTTGGATCTGATGCAGCATAAATCTCATCACCATCTTCGTAAGATACCGTGAAAGAGCATTCTGAATCATAACTTCCTGAAATCCACGTTAAAGTAACGTTAGTGCCTGTATTGATCTCTTTAGTAAAAGTGGCACTGCTACCGTTATTGAAAGTATATTCCACTTGTGGAGTTCCGTCATCAAAAGTAACACGTAATTTCGCATTATTCCAACCATCTCCATAAGAATCGGAAAGGGCAAAAATGACATTGCAACTATTGGCTAAAATCACTTCGCCTTCTGCGGCAATTTCGTTGGCTGCAATGATAGTTATATTTAAAGTAATGGGTTCGGTTATTGGTGCATCATCGGCAATAGTGATATTATAAATTCCTGAAACTGAACCGTCTGGATCAATAGTGCCGTAATTGTAAGTGGCATTGTTGATGGTAACATAGTTGTTGGTGGTAGTCATGGTGCCAACAGCGTTAGTAGCAGCAAAACCGCCTTCGTTTTTAAAGTTGACTGCGATGTCGTAACTTTGTCCGGGTTCAAAACTTCCTGCCCAAGAGAATCCGTCATATTCCAAAATAGGTTTGTAAACGGTATAGCTCATGTTGCTTGACCATGTATCGCTGCCGTTAACCATAGTAGCTACAATAGTAAACATTTGACCATCTTCAATATCGGTAGAAGCGGTAATAGAAAAGGCATTGCTGACAGATATTTCTTCATCGGCTGCCATAGCTCCGAAAATAGCAGGCTCGCTACTAATGGTCAATAATGGATCGTTACAAGTAAAAGTAACGGTAGTATTGCCGGTGCTGGGATCTGTGCCAACGTTTTTCAACGTAACATCAATGTTTTGGGTTTGTCCGAAACCTAAGTTGTTAGGCGTGTAGTTGCTTACAACCAAGTAGGCTCCTTCCAAAGCGGCAGCAGGAACGAGTTCAATCGAAGGTTGACGTTGTGGACATGTAACCACAATCATCACATCGCCGCCGGAAGTAATAGGAGTGATGGGAACATCGACGCTTCCCGAGGCATCCACTAAACCAACGCCGTGTAAAACGCCGTCTTTTGAAATGGCTACATAAGAACCCGGGTCGGCTTCTACGGTATAGCTTTCAACGCCGATAGGAACGATCGCCATGTGTGAAATGGTGTTTTCGGTAGGTTCAATGATGTAAGGCATCACTGATCCGTCACCCATAACGTGATAGGCTTGCCAATAATATAATGGTGATGAGTGGGTTTGATAGGAGCCGCTGTGAGCATAAGTAACAGCAATATTACCTAAGAACATCAACGAGTTGACGGTGTTATACATGTCGTTCATAAAAGCACCATCGTATAAACCTGTTGAAGAAGTTGCCGGTGTAGGAGGGTTGCCGTTGACAGAATTATTAGCGCCAAGGTTAAAGTAATAATCTTCAAACCAATAGGTGCTGGGGCAAGATCCGATATAAGCAAAAGCGCCTTTGTTTTCAGCTCTGACAAAAGCTTCGCCCAAACAAGGTGAGTAGTATCCGAAGTCGCATGCCAAACAGCAGTTGCCCATTGCCCAAAAATATTTGTTGGTATTAGTTAAAGCATTGACATTGGAAACCGAGAATGATGGTCCCGACCATTCTGTCTCACCACCATGAGCGGTGTAGTTAGCAAAACCTACGCCGGTATTCAAATTGTTGTAACATCCTGAATAGGAATTCAAATAGGCATATACATTAGTGAATCCGTGATCGGTATTATAATAATTGGTGGTAGCATAATTAATGGTAGGTTGTGCAATTTGAGGATTCCAATTGCCATCTTGTCCGGCAATCAACAAAACGTTATTCAGATATGAAGGATCGGGCATGGTGTATTTTTCATACATCAACGATTTGTTGATCATATCGGTAAGTTGTTTTTCGGTTTCAGCCGACATACGAAATCCGTACATATCAGGAAAATAGTCGTTGTCAACAGAGGCATAGTAAAGGTCGGTAACTTTTTGAGAAGAGTTGCCGGTGGTGTTAGGCACTTGAGCGACATCGCCGATAATAGCTACGAAAGTAGGAGCGTTGCCGTTTTGAACGCCTTCGTTGTATTTGTTGGCAATGAAAGTTTTGATGGCGTTGTAGTTGGTTCCGATGTCATCGGTATAATTGACATCCAAATAAAAACCTTTTTGGGTTTTCCATTCCAACCATGGTTCTAAGGCGTTTTCAAACATTCTGTTGGAAATGACTAACATACGAACAGGTGAATGCCACATATCGGGATGATCGTCATAAACGTCTCTATTGAAAAAGGAGGTATAAATCGGTTCGAAATAGGGGCTGTAGGTGGCTTCAAAAAGGCTTTGAGTAGCGTTTTTGTCGGCACCGTCGAAAACGACTTCTACTTCAATGTTGTTTCTTACTTTTATTTTATTGGTACCGGCATCATAAATAACGGGGTTGATAGTTAAAGATCCGATACGCATATTACGCAATGTTCCCATCATAGCCACTTCGGCGATAGGTCTTGAAGCGTAACCTTTTGAAGCATAAACATTATTGTTATACACAAATGGCACATCTTCCGGTTTCTGATCTTTTCTGACAGAAGGTTGTTGTGGATACAAAGTGTTGATCCCGAATGCGTCTAACGAATATTCGGTTTCTGTATAACTTTTGATAATCACACGTGGTGTTGCACCTTGCGGAACTGCAATCAATTGATTGACAACAGGAAGAGAAGGAGATCCTTCTTCTCCGGAAGGATAAGTATTGGAAATAGAAATTGCAGAAAAAATGCCCTTTTCAGTTGAAACTTGCATGCTTTCAATGCTTGAGAAAGAGAATGTTGCCTCAAAACCGGTAAAGGCGTTTTTGGTACATTCTTGTTGAGCTCCTTTGGTGGTTTGGAGCGCAATACGTCCGTTTTGTGCAAACATAATAAAACTGCACAAAATCATCATAAAAAATAAAGATAACCTCTTCATATATAAATAATTACATTAATATTCTTTGCGTTTTTTAAGTGTTGCAAAGGTAGTCTTTTATTTTTAAGGAGTATGATAATATTAAAGTACAGTTTTATTTTAAGTATTATTTTGATTTTGTAGATAAAACGAATCTGCAAGTGATGAGGTTTTGTTTTTTGAATGGCATAAGTGGATCTAATAAAGAGAAAAGTTTTTTTAAATATTCAAAAATAATTTTTAAAATTAAAACTTTGTATATCTTTGCACCAGTTTTTCCGTACATAAAACGGAAGTGTTTTTTGAAATCTGAAAAAAAGGCGTTAGCTTATTACTTGCTTAGAAATCTCAACAATTTCTTTCCCTTTTCATTGGGAAATGTACACAAGTGGTTAAAGTTGATGCCCGCGTTTAATACGTGGGCTTTTACTTATTTGTGTACATGGTAGTTGAGAACCTCTAAGCGAATAAGGATGAACCCACGTTTTTTTTGTGCCGTTATAGAAAAGATACTATTTAAGTTCAGAAATAATTCATAAGATGAAAAAATTATTATTACTTCCTTCCATTTTTATTGCGATAACTTTAATTCTATGGTTATTAATGATAATAGTATATTGTGTCTTTGATGTAACAATTCTATTTGTTGATAGTATTTTTTTTCAGAATATATGTCATAATATTCCTATTCAAATTTTTAGATTATTTGATGATGGAATGCAAATGAATATTGCTGTATTAGTATTTTGGATTGTGGATATTTTGATTGTTGTAAGTTTTTTTATAATTTCATTATTTTTTCGAGATGAATTTGATATTCAATCATTTACTATGAATTCTCTCAAAAAATTTTCTTTGAAACATTATCAAAAAAAATAAAATAATTTTATAATATATTGAATATGAAAAATTTGACGTTTTTATTAGTGCTTGTTTTTATTGTAACATTGTGTCATTCGCAAGAAATGGCCGCCAGATGGATTGGCAAAAATACGATGGATTTGACGGCACGCACCAATGCAGTGAAAGACATCAACAATGAGGTTTGTGCCATCATTAAAATTAGAACACAACAACGCGGTTTTTCATTTGATAGTCACCAAATTGAGAAGACGGAAGAAAAGCCCGATCGTGCCGAAATTTGGGTTTATACCAGTTGGGGTATCAAAAAAATGACTGTCATGCATCCGCAATTTGGCGTTTTGCGAGATTTTATTTTCCCTGAAAACATTGAAAAAGAATGTGTTTACGAGATGGAACTGATTACCGAACGAGAGGTAACCATTAATAGTAATCCTTCAGGTGCCACGTTGTTTATTGATAATAAACCGATGGGAGGCACGCCGGTAACGCGAAAATTGGATTATGGCGAACATATTGCGCGTTTAGAATATTTTGGGCTTTCGCGAGAGCAATTGATAGAGGTAACGGCAATAGGTGAAGGAATAATTGATTTGGATTTTGCAAAAATGATTGAAGCAGGGAAAGTTGTAATTAATACTCATACTCAACAACAAACAGTAATCAATACCCCTACTCAACGTTCTGTTAATTATAATGCTAATATTCAACAAAATAATCAATTAAGAATTGTTGTAGGAGATATTTATTGCAGAGATGGTTCTTTCGAGACAAATAGAACGTTCTCATATTCGGGAAAACAAGCAGAAGGAATTGTTTTTTATGTAGATGAAAGTGGACAACACGGTTGGATAGTAGGCTTACATGAATTTCAAAGTTCTTGGTCAGATGAGCATATTGATACTCGTTTGCAGAATATTGATGATGACAAACCAGAAGAAGATATGTCAGGGTTGTCAAATACACAATCTTTAGATCTTTTTTTTAGACAGCATGGACTTATACAATATTTAACAAAATCAGTGGTGTCGTATCTGAATAATCAATGGTATATTCCGTCTGCAGGTCAATTATATAGTCTTTCGAATGTTTATAATGTGGTAAATCCGGTTTTTAGTATAATTGGAGCTAATGATATGAGTGGTTGGTATTGGTCAAGTTCAGAAGCATCTAAAAAAGAAGCATATAATGTTTGGATTAGTTCAGGATGGGCTACAACAGAAAATAAAAAAGATGAATTAAAAGTAAGATTAATAAAAGATTTTTAAATTCTATTATTAAATAAAAATGCTGGAAATGAACAAATTATACTTATTATTGATTGCAATTTCTTTATCTTTTCTCTCCTTTGCACAAGTCGTTGATTCAAAAGCGATAGAGCAAGAGGTGGCTCGCATTAAAGGTGATAAGAGCTATTTGTGGGGCGAGGGAAGGGGAACTTCTTTGCGAAAAGCCGACAACACGGCATTGGACGATTTAATCAGTCAGATTTCCACTACTGTAGAGAGTGATGCTACTTTGTGGGAAGAGAGCGAAGATGATAACTTCAAACAAACGTTTCAGTCCACCATTAAAACCTATTCAAAAGCAACACTAAACAATACACAACGTATTGTAAACGAAAAAGATGGTGAATATTTATCATTTCGTTATATGAAACGAGACGAAATTACCAAAGTATTTGAATCACGAAAAAATAAAATCATTCAATTTGCCAAAGATGCCGATGCTTCAGGAAAGAAAGGACAAATTTCGGATGCGTTGCGCTATTATTATTGGTCGTTTGTGTTACTACAAAGTCATCCCGAATCGCAAAATATTTCGGTAGAGATTAATGGAGAAAGTAGATTGTTGAAAACATGGATTCCTTTAGAAATCAATACAATATTTTCTAACGTGAAAATCAATATTTCAGAATTGACTCAAGAAACGAACCATCAAACGGCAACATTGAGCATCACTTATAAAGATGTTCCTGTGTGTAATTTCGACTATTCGTATTGGAATGGACAAGATTGGTCGAACCTCATTTGTGCCAAAGACGGAAAAGGAGTCATTGATTATCTACCTGCCGATGCCACAGCCGACAATATTCGAATTAAAGGAGAATATGTATTTGAAAATCAAGCAGTCATCGATGCAGAATTGAAAGAGGTGTTAGAGCAGGTTGATGTGATTCCGATTCGCAACAGCATGATGCTTGCCGGAACATCGGGGCTGTCTACAGACAAGAAAAAAACTGAAATAATACACAAAGGTTCGGAACAACAAATTACAGAAGGCATCAGCGAAGCGCCGGAAAAGGCTTCAACAATGATTAATGTCAGTTTCTTTAAACCGATTGAAAATAGTGACGACTATTTGAAAATCATGAAAGAAATTGAAAAATCTATTGTTCAAAAGCAGTATGAGTCTGCAAAAATGTATTTTACGGAAAGCGGATACACAATGTTTACCCAACTTATTAACTATGGGCAAGCAAAAATTGTAGGGACTCCGGATTACAAATTTATTGAATATGAAGATGGAACCATTTGTCGATCGTTGCCTTTGAGTTTTTCGTTCAAAAACAACCATCAAACGTTTCTTGAAGATGTCGTTTTCGATTTCGATTCCGATAAAAAAATTCGCAGTCTTTCGTTTGGCTTGTCGCAAGTAACCATGAATGATATTATTTCTAACGAAAAATGGGATTATCAAGTGCGAATGACTTTGGTTCGGTTTTTGGAAAACTATAAAACGGCGTATGCTCTGAAACGTGTGGATTATATTGAAAGTATTTTTTCGCAAGACGCATTGATTATCACCGGTTCGGTCGTAAAAAAATACGATTTGCCTGATCAACAGACTATTCCGGTTCAATCTAATTTGGTGAAATATACAGTACAGTCGAAAGAGCAATATATTAAGCGTTTACGAACTACATTTTCGGGAAATGAGTTTATCAACCTTCGATTTACCAATTGTGAGGTAAGAACTTCTCGAGGTGGAGGTAAATGTTACGGAATACAGATTCAACAAGATTATTATTCAAGTAATTATGGAGATACCGGCTATTTGTTTTTATTGGTGGATTTGAACGATCCCGAAAAGCCGATTATTCACGTCAGAGCATGGCAGCCCGAAAAAGATCCGGAAACAGGATTGATAGATATTCGAGATTTTACGTTGTAGCGGTTTTTTTGAGAAAAGTTTTTTTGTCAGAATCAACAAGATCAAAAATCCCTACTTGTAAATATTTCTTCTATTCAACTGCTTCAATAAATTCAACACTTTCAACAAGTTAAACATCTTCAACTATATTAACAAGTTAATCAATTTCAACAAGTTAAACCATCATCTCTTCCTCTCTTCCTCCATTTATCTCTTTCTCCCTTCCTCTTCTAATCTTTTCCTCCCTTCTCTCCCCAATATTCTTTCCTATGCCCCTTTAAAAAAATAACTATCTTTGCCCACACAAAATCCCATCGTTTTGAATACATACGGAACCAAAGGAAAAAAGATTTATTTTGTTGCAGATCAGCATTTTGGAATACCAAATCGTGAAAAAAGCCATGAACGTGAGAAGCTATTGATTGCGTGGTTGGAAGAAATTCGACCCGATGCAGAAGTTATCTTTTTCATGGGCGATTTGTTCGATTTTTGGTTTGAATATCGCCAAGTGGTGCAACGCGGCTATGTTCGTTTGTTCGGAAAACTTGCCGAGTTGATCGATGCAGGAATCCCCATTTATTATTTCAGAGGCAATCACGATGTGTGGGCTTTCGACTATTTGGAAACCGAAATTGGAATGCACCTAAAACGTCAACCGGAAATTTTTACTCTTTTCGGGAAACGCTTCTTTTTGGCACACGGCGATGGCTTGGGAAAAGGCGACAACGGCTACAAAATGATCAAAAAGGTGTTTGAATGCCGTTTCAATCAATGGTGTTTTCGGTGGATTCATCCCGACTGGGGAACGCGTTTGGGCTGGTTTTTCTCGCGAAGAAGTCGCTATTCCAAAACCAATGAGCGAGGCGAAGAAAATGTTACCGAAACCGAACGCTCGTTCAACAGTCGGATGCCCGATTTTTGCCGAAAAGTGTTAGAGACAGAACCTATTGACTATTTTATTTTTGGACATTATCATCATATCATCGAAAAAACGTTGGATAACGGAACGAAAATTTTTACCATCGGCGATTGGATGCAATGGTTTTCTTACGGCGTTTTTGATGGACAAACTATGAAAATCGAACATTTTACAAAAAGTCAAAACGATTGAGAAAATGAATAGAAAAACCATTAATAAAGCAGTAGTTTTATGAGTTTTAAAAGGTGTATAAAGTTAATTATCAACTAAATATAAATATTATGGATTCTATTAAATCGTACATTGAAGCGAATCAAAGTCGCTTTTTTGAAGAACTTTTCGGATTGTTACGCATTCCGTCTATCAGCTCTTCTTCCGAAAACAAACAAGATATGTATCGCGCCGCCGAATATTGGACGAAGTTGCTATTGGCAGCCGGTGCCGATAAAGCCGAAATATTCGAAACTGCCGGAAATCCGGTTGTTTACGGCGAAAAAATCATCGATAAAAACAAACCCACCGTTTTGGTGTATGGACACATGGATGTGATGCCGGTTGATCCTATCGAATTGTGGAACACCGTGCCTTTTGAACCTGTTATCAAAGATGGAAAAATCTGGGGTCGCGGTGCTGATGACGATAAAGGTCAAAGTTTTATGCACGCCAAAGCCTTTGAATATATGGTTCGCAACAACATGCTGACCACCAACGTAAAATTTTTGATTGAAGGCGAAGAGGAGATCGGATCGCCCAATTTGGAAGCGTGGTGCGAGCAAAACAAAGAGCTTTTGACGGCTGACATTGTGTTGGTGTCCGATACCAGCATGATTGCCCGCGATGTGCCTTCTATTACCACCGGATTGCGTGGCTTAGCCTATTGGCAGGTGGAAGTAACCGGACCGAACAAAGATTTGCACTCCGGATTATTTGGTGGTGCCGTTGCCAATCCCATCAACGAATTATGTAAATTGATGGCAAATTTGGTCGATGAAAACGGTCATATCACCATCCCCGGTTTTTACGACGATGTAATGACGGTTTCGGATGCCGAGCGTGCCAAATTAGCTAAAGCCCCGTTTAACGAAGAAAATTACAAAAACGCATTGGGTATCAAAGCGTTAAAAGGTGAAAAAGGTTTCTCAACCACCGAACGTACCGGCATTCGTCCTACGTTGGATTTGTGCGGCATTTGGGGCGGTTTCACGGGCGAAGGTGCTAAAACCGTCATTCCTTCTAAAGCTTTTGCCAAAGTTTCGGTTCGTTTAGTGCCGAATCAAAATTGGACAAAAATTGCCAAAATGTTTGAAGATTATATGCAATCTATTGTTCCTGACTATATTACTGTAAAAGTGAATACATTGCACGGCGGACAAGGTTACGTTTGCCCGATTGATCTTCCTGCTTATCAAGCTGCCGAAAAAGCATTTTTGAAAGTGTATGGCAAAGAGCCGGTTCCGTTCCGTAGCGGCGGTTCTATCGGTGTCATTTCGGTATTTGAAAACGTTTTGAACACCAAATCTATTTTGATGGGCTTCGGTTTAGGGTCGGATGCCATTCACTCGCCCAACGAAAATTATCCGTTGGAACAATTTTTCAACGGCATTGAAACGCTGGTTTGGTTCTATCAATATTTTGGCGGAGCACAAGTTTAAAACGTTGGTTATCTTTATTTAAAGATAGAATCTTTCAAATAAATGACTATCTGTTATTAATTGATTTCTTGGCATAGTTTTTGAATAAACAAGTTTCATAAAAGTTCTGAATTATAATAATTTAAGAACGATTTAAAACAAAGACCAATGAGATTAATAGTAAACATCAGATAGTCATTTATATTTATTAACCCAAAACAATTTTATTATGAAAACTACAAAGTTATTGATTTTAATCAACATCAGTCTCATCATGTTCACATTTTTATCATGTTCAAAAATTCCAAGCCAAGTTGTTGCCGTTAAACCGTTTTATATCGAAAAATATCTCGGAAAATGGTACGAAATTGCTCGAATTGATTTTAAATACGAAAAAGATTTGAACAACACTACCGCTGAATATTCTTTAAACGACGATGGAACCGTCAAAGTTGATAATAAAGGATATAATACCAAAAAAGGTGAGTGGCAACAAGCTATCGGAAAGGCAAAATTTACAGGTGATCACAATGTCGGAATGTTAAAAGTGTCTTTTTTTGGACCTTTTTATTCAGGATATAATGTCATTGCCATTGATCCCGATTATAAATTCGCATTGGTAGCCGGTAGTAATTATAAGTATTTGTGGATTTTATCACGAGAAACGACGATTCCTGAATCTATCAAAAGCGAATATTTAAAAATTGCTCAAGATGGCGGCTATGATGTTTCAGATTTAATTTGGATTGAACATAACAAAATGTAATGATGGTTTCCAATTTAAAAATTGCGATTGCGCAAGGCGATATTCGCTACAGCAATATTCCGGATAATTTGAACTATTGGCAGTGTCAATTGGAAAAAATTCCTTCAGATACGCAATTGGTAATGCTTCCCGAGACTTTTAACACGGGTTTTATGACCGATCCGAAAACATTGGCGGAAACCATGGATGGCAGGTCGGTGCAATGGCTGAAAGAACAATCGAAACGCTATAATACAGCTATTTGTACAACTTTAATGATTCGTGAAGATGAGAAAATCTTCAATCGTTTCTGCTTTGTAAAGTCAGATGGAACACTTTCTTATTACGACAAACAACATCTTTTTCGTTTTGGCGGTGAAGCCGATGTTTTAACGTCCGGAAATCGCCGCGTGGTGATTGAATTGATGGGTTGGAAAATGTTGCCGGTTGTTTGTTACGATCTTCGTTTTCCGATTTCGTCTTACAATCGTTGGACAGAAAAATCTGAATATGAATATGATGTGATGTTGGTTTGCGCCAATTGGCCATCGTCTCGTATCAAAGTCTGGGATGCATTGTTGAAAGCACGTGCTATTGAAAACCAATGTTTTGTAGCTGCCGTGAATAGGATAGGAGTTGATGTCAATGAGATTCAATACAACGGACATTCGCAAATTATTGATGCTAAAGGGAATGTAAAACTGAAAGCTGCCAAAGATGAAAACACCATACTTTCTATTGAATTGAATAATAAGAAGCTGAAAACTTTTCGCCAACGTTTTTGCACCGGACAAGACCAATGTATCAACGATTGAATTTTTGCAATAATTATTTAGAAATCAGTTCTATAAGAACAAAATTTTAAATAGAATCTATAAGAAATTGGGACGTTTTTTTGTGCTGAAATAGCACTTTCTTGATGAAGGCAGTTGAAATAACGCACAAAATGATATCCATCGACCACACGTTTCCCGAATCAAAGCCTACACAATTGCGATCTTCTGAAAATGGAAAATGAACAAGAAGCTCGATTTTAGAAATTTTTCTTTCCTTTAAAACTTAAACGGTTTTTCCTTGTTCTGTGCGGGCGATGATTTCGTTTTGCAATTCTTCTCCTAAGTCGTTGAAATAGTCGGAATATCCGGCAACACGCACAATCAGATCACGAAAATTTTCGGGCTGTTTTTGTGCCAATCGCAGTGTTTCCGCTTTCACTACGTTGAATTGAATATGGTGTCCGTCCAACAAAAAGTAGGTGCGAATCAAGGCACAAAGTCGGTTCATGGCTTCAGGATGTTCAAAAAAATCGGGGGTGAATTTCTGGTTGAGCAGTGTACCGCCGGTGCAAACGTGGTCGATTTTAGCCGCCGACTGCAAAACCGCCATTGGACCGTTGGTGTCGGCACCTTGCACAGGACTTATGCCTTCGCTGACAGGTTTTCCGGCCAAACGTCCATTAGGCATGGCACCCAATACACTGCAGAAATAGACGTGCGATGTAGTAGGCAACAAGTTGATACGAAAAACGCCACCGCGATAGCTCGGACGCCCGTCCACAGCTTTGAAAAAACTATGAAACACACGCACGGCTTGTTCATCTGCATACGAATGGTTGTTGCCCCATTTGGGGGCATCGTAAATCAGTCGGCATCGCAACGCATCAAAAAATTTGAAATTCTTGCTCATCGCCTCCAAAAGCTCATCGGGGGAAATCGATTTTTCTTCAAAAACAAATTTTCGTAAAACGCTCAGGCTGTCGCAAATGCTACCTAAACCCACCCCTTGGATGTAGCTGGTGTTGTAGCGGGCACCCCCGGCATTGTAATCTTTGGCGTTGGTGATGCAATCGTCGATGAGGAGCGACAAAAACGGCACCGGCATTCGTTCTGCAAAAAGTTGTTCGATGCGGTTGTTGCCCTCTATTTTGATGTCGATAAAATGTTGTAATTGTTGTTCAAAAGCGTTGTAAAATTGATCGAAATTCTCGAAATGGTCCAACGTTCCGGTTTTGAGTCCGATATGTTGTAATGTTCTGCTGTCAAATCCGTTGAAAAGTGTGAGTTCTAAAATTTTGTTGAGGTTGAAATAGCCGGAAAGGGTGTAGGCTTCTGTTCCGAAGGCGCCGGTTTCGACACAGCCGCTGGCTCCGCCGTTGCGGGCATCGGTGATGCTTTTGCCTTGTCGCAGCAGCTCTTGCAAAATTTCGTCTGTATTGAAAAACGAAGGTTGACCGAACCCTGTTTTCACTATCTTCAAAGCACGTTTGATAAAATGGTCGGGATTTTTTTTGCTGATTTGCACCATCGAGCTGGGTTGTAGCAGTCGCATCTCTTCAATGACATCCAAAATAAGATAACTCAACTCGTTGACGGCGTTGCTTCCGTCTTCGTTTAAGCCGCCGATGTTGATTAGGGCAAAATCGGTGTAGGTGTTGCTTTCCAATGCGGTTACGCCCACTTTTGGCGGTGCCGGATGGTTGTTGAATTTGATCCAAAAGGCTTCCAACAACTCTTTGGCACGTTCGCGTGTGAGTGTGCCGTCGGCAATGCCTTTGCGGTAGAAGGGCAGCAAATGGCGATCCAAACGTCCCGGATTGAATGAATCCCACGGATTCAGCTCGGTGATTACGCCCAAATGGATAAACCAATAGTGTTGCAACGCCTCTTGAAACGTTTGTGGTGCGTGCGCCGGAACGCGTTGGCAGATTTGAATCATTTCGCACAGCTCTTCCATCCGTTTGGTGTCGTTGCAGACGTTTAGTTTCAGTTGTAAGGTGGCGGCGTGGCGTTGGGCGTAGTCGATCATGGATTGAGCCGCGATTTTCATGGCTTGCAACTCGTTCAATCGGTCAGCTGTTTCATCGGTTTTTGTGAAACGTTTTATTTGATTATCAATTTGTTGAATATAGTCAAGCATGCCGGTCTTGAACAATTTTTCGCCACCGGCGGTGTGTCCGGGGGCGCGTTGTTCTTGAAATTCGGTAAAGATGCCTGCCGTGTAGGCTTGTTTCCACGCATCGGTCATGTTGTTGAAAATGTAATCTCGCTGACTTTTCCCTTTCCAAAAGGGGATAATAACCTCTTTGTAGGCTTTTTTGGTGGGTTCATCTACTTTAAAACCGACTTTAGAACGGGTGTTTAGAATGTCGAGATCTTCCAACGAGTGAATAGAGATTTCGGGATAAGTCGGAACGGCTTTGGCATTAGGACCGCGTTCACCTACAATCAGTTCATTATCTTGAATGCAGATGAATTTGTGCAAAAGAATATGACGAAAGGCTTCTGCCCGTTGAATGGCAACCGGTTTTTGAGCCGTATCGAAGCGTGCATAATATTCGGTAACTAACAAAGCACGTTCGGCGGAGATACTGGGAACGGCTTCCAACGATTTTTTACGTAAATCAGATATTCTTGGATTCATAATGCAGTGTTTGTGTTAAATTTATCCTCCTATAGTCACGCGCGGAGCAGAATTTTTGAAGAAAAATTGCAACTCTTCGGCTTTTTCTTTGGGATAGTTGTCCAATTCCGATAAAGTGTATTCCAAATTCAGATTTTTGTATTTGTTGCGGGCAAATTGGTGATAGGGTAGCAGGTCAATGGATTCAATATGAGGTGTTTTTTCGATAATTTGACGCAAAGCATGGATATTTTGTTCGGTGTCGGTGATATTTTGGATGAGCGGAATGCGGATAAAAATGGGAATCGATTGTTTTGACAGCCATTCCAAATTTTTCAGAATCAGGTCGTTGTTTTCAGCCGTCATCAGTCGATGTTGGTGTAAATCGATGATTTTCAAATCGTATAACACCAATTTAGCATGTTGGGCAACATCGGCAAAAACGGCGTTGGTAGCAAAACCGCACGTGTCTAAAGCAGTGTGTATTTCTTGTTCTTCAGCAGCTTGCAAAACAGCTTTGCAAAAGGCGGATTGCAACAACGGTTCTCCGCCCGAAAGGGTGATACCGCCTTGCGACTGCTCAAAAAACGGACGGTCGGATTCAAGTTGTTGCATCAGTTGAGCCACCGATATTTCGTAACCGACCAACTCCGAGAGCGGAAATTTTTTCGAATCTACAATGCGGGTGCAGTTGATTTTTTCAATTTCAACCTTTTGTCCTTCGGGATTATGACACCATGCGCAACAGAGAGGACATCCTTTGAAAAAAATGGTGGTTCGAATGCCGGGTCCATCGTGTAACGAAAAACTGCGAATATCGAAAATGGTTCCTTTTATTTGTAACATAGATTGAAAAATTGATGGAATAATGAGGTTTTAAAATGATAATATTGTTATAATATTTACAATAACGTGAAGCAATACGATAAGCAAGGGTGTTTATTGATTACTTCACGTTATCATCGTTCTTAAAATCAAAAAGAGCGTTTCGATGTTCCAAAAGAAAATTTTATTGACCGCCCATTGATTTTTCTAATTCGCGTGCTGAGGTTAAAAATTCTTCTACGTTCATTTCTTTGAAAAACAATAAGCCATGAGTTGTGCGCAAGCGAGGACTATCGTTTTGATAGAAGAATGGTTTTCCTAAGATATACTGAACACTTTTCAATTGATTGACCCAAATTTGTTGAGCGAGTTCGCTGAATTTTCCGTCCAATTTATAGCTGGGAAACGATGCATCCACTTGGCTTAAGTAGCAGTTTTGAAAAGCGTTATCAAAAACGCCCATAGCATTCAACGACACCGGAACGATGTGAGTGGCTTCGGAAGGCAAAAATTGATACCAAACATTGCGATATCCCCAAATTTTCAAATGACTTAAATCGGTTTCTTTATTCCATTCGCGAACAGCTTCGGCAATAGCTTGTAGCACTTTGTAGTGAGTGTCGGGTCCGCTGCCTTCGGGGTCGAAAGCCAAACTGATGATGGTAGGTTGAATGGTGCGTAATTGTTGTAAAATAGGCATGACATCACGTTCTTTATTGGGCTTTTCGGTAAAAATATCACCGGTATAGAAACCCAAACGAAGGTGATGAATATGATCTTGGGTGATTCCGAAAAATCCCCAAACCAATTCTTCTTCAAATTCACGAATCATACCTTTCAACAAACGAATGTCGGCATCCATTTTTTCTCCGTCATAGCTGTTTTTGGTGATGTTGATCACTGAAACGATTTTTTCACGAAGTTCTTCTACATTTTTGACGTGCCAAATTTCGATAAAGTTGCGTACCAAACGGTGTGCAAAGCCGCGTTTGCGTTCCAATGCATTACCCGATGCCACTTTGATCAGATAATGATACATATCTTTATCGCGTTTGAGTTGATAGCCTTTATCAAAGAAATCGGGATATTCAACCATTTGAATCAACCCTTGATCTAAGAAGTTTAAGGTATCTTGTAACGATTCAATCAGAAATTTGTTAGTAACGGCATTGAATCCCGAGGTCATGATAGCAAAGTGAGAATCGTTCGTTTCGTTACGAGAAACACGATGAATATGAGGCAATAAACCCAACATGATATCATCGTGATGAGGACCGGTATGATAGAATCGTTGATGGCTCCATGATGATGTTCCTTGTTCAATTTTTTGTGTCATCGATTGAATGACACTTTGGATAGTATCTTGATTCAAGTTGGGAATCAGTTGGCAATAAGGGTCTGTTTTTAATGTTTCAACAGTGATTTTATCGCTATATTTGTTGATACCGGCACAAAAATCCAAAATGGCGCGATTGGTTTTTTCTTGGTTCCACGGAGTATCTGTGTAATAATGATAGACAGATTCTTTTAATGTTGAAGCAGCACCGATAGTTAGGTAAAAACGGGCATTTTTCAATTGGGTGAGTACCGAGGCGGGATAGAGGTTGGAAGGTTCTTTTTCGAGCGCATCGGCAACCATTGGAGCTTTGGCTTCGCCGGCAGCAAAAATGATGGCAACGGCGTCGGGATTATGCGTAATAGTATCTAAACCGATAGTAATCACCGGTTTAGTCCGAGATACTTCAATGCCGCCCAAATCACCGGCAGCGGCAGCTTGTGTCTCAAAATTGGTGTAAGTCAATCGAGTAGTTGAATGATGATCGCTGCCTCTGGTGTTAAAGGCTATATGTCCATCGGGACCAATGCCGCCCAAGAAGAAGCCGATGCCGCCTAAATCGCGAATTTTTTGTTCGTAATTGGCACACCAATTGTCGATTAAAAATATGGATTCTTGTTGAATTTTTTCTGTTTGGCTTTTGGGATCGCGATAACGAAGTCCTAAATCGATGATGCCATCGGGAAAAACTTCCGAAAAATGCCATCCATTGGCTAATGGAATTTCTTCGCAGTTGATGAAAATGCCTTTGGATGCATCTAAGCCGAAATCTTCAACATAGAATTTTTTTACATAATTATAAAAACTATTGTGTTGTTTAGGATCAATAGGGTAAAACTCATCGATTTGAACAAAGTGCAAGCGACTCAAATCCGGTTTTTGTTGCAGTGTTAAGCCGTATTGATATCGAAATTGTTGTCCCTCTTCGGTGTCCCATTCTTTCAAAATTTTGCGAACCCATTCGATAAAATATTCCGGTGTTTTTCCTGTAGGAAGACTGATGACGCCATCGGGATTTTCGCCCACCCATTCAATAAAACGGAGTGCTGTTAACATACCCAGCTTGGGAAAATTTTCAACAGTTATAAATGGAATATTGACAGGAAATCTTTCGTCAAAAGGGCTACAGAATTTTTGTTCTACATTAGAAAAATGTGGTGATTTCATAATAATAGTAAGATAATGAGAAGGATATAATAATGATTTGAGAAAGTGAGGCTGATAGTTATTTACGATTTCCAAATATTCTTAATAAAAATAAAAACAGATTGATAAAATCAAGATAGAGTGTTAAAGCTCCGAAAAGGGCTAATTTTCCGCTCGTTTGATTAATACCGTCCACTTGTGCTGAAAGGCGTTTCAGTTTTTGAACATCGTAGGCGGTCAATCCGGTAAATACTAAAACTCCGATAATACTGATAATGTAATCGATGCGGGCACTTCCAATGAAAAAGTTGACAACCATGGCAATGATGATACCGAATAGCGCAATCATCATAATAGATCCAAATTTTGTCAAATCCGTTTTAGTTGTAAAACCTAAAATGCCCATCAAGGCAAAAGTGCCTCCGGTAATGAAAAAGACGTTCATGATGGAGGCTGTGGTATAAACCAAGAAAATGAAACTTAGCGATGCGCCCATCAAAAACGAATAGAGGATATAGAGTATCATCATGGTGGACATTTTCATGCGATCGACATTTGCCGACATCACGAAAACGATAACAACGGGCGACAGCAACACCACCCAGCCGAGTAGCGACCATCCGCCGGTTTCAACATTGATAAGCAGTTGTAAAAATTGTGGTTGGTGTGCGACAATAAAAGAGGTAAGTCCGGTAATGCCTAATGCCGCAGCCATCCACAGAAAAACTTTCGACATAAAAGTGCGTTGAACATTAGCCGAAACTAATTGTTCTTGTGTAAAATTGAAGTTATTGATCTCGTTCATAATCAAAGGTGTTGTGAATGTTTGTTTTTATAAAATGATTGATTTTTAAATAAATTAGTGTAAGTTGATACCGATCAGGTGCATAAACTCTTCGCGAGTTTCTTGTCTTTTTTCAAAGGCACCGGTAAAATCGGAGGTGGTTGTGATAGAATTTTGTTTTTGAACTCCACGCATCGACATACAAAGGTGATGGGCTTCGATGACTACGGCGACGCCTAAAGGTTGCAAAGTGTCTTGAATGCAATCTTTGATTTGTGTAGTCAGTCGCTCTTGCACTTGCAAACGGCGGGCATACGCTTCTACTACACGGGCAATTTTGCTCAAGCCGGTGATGTATCCGTTAGGAATATAGGCAACGTGGGCTTTACCGATAAAAGGCACCAAATGGTGTTCGCATAACGAATAGATTTCGATGTCTTTAACAATCACCATCTGTTTATAATCTTCTTTAAACATGGCAGATTTAATGATGGCTTGCGGATTGGTTTGATAGCCTTTGGTAAAAAATTGCATAGCTTTTGCCACGCGTTCCGGCGTTTTGAGCAAACCTTCTCGTTGTGGGTCTTCTCCTAGAATTTGTAAAATC
Organism: Bacteroidales bacterium; assembly: GCA_028710155.1. Lineage (GTDB taxonomy): Bacteria > Bacteroidota > Bacteroidia > Bacteroidales > WRLA01 > WRLA01. Next base: position 30,552 of record JAQUSR010000009.1, read on the forward strand.
TCAAAATAGCGTTTTTTTAAATTCTCGGTTACTTCATCGTTGTAAAGAAATGCATCTGAATATTCCGACATATTGTTGTATTAGATTAGCGTTAATTTATTGTATAGAACCTTTATTAATTTGAATGACGCCCCAAATTTCAAATATGGAGAATATCAAATAATATGCTAAAAATGTAAATGCAAATGATTGTAATTCAGTGGGATTATTTAGCCCATAAATTAAAATGATGACGGCATAAACGATTGGTTTTCCACCCGAAAGTCCTAAAAAAGTAAATAAAAAACGGCGACTGTTGATGCGTTTGGTGTGGCGTAGTACCAAAAAAGTGAGTAAGGTGATGGCAAGAAAAAGGGTATCCAAATAAGCCCATGAATAGTTGGTATAGGTCAGAATTTCGTAATAAGTCAAAATTCGCATTGTCGACAAAATCAACATAAAAAGAAGTATCGTGCTGAGAATGAGGTTGGAAAAATTTTTAATCATAAGGAATTCAATTTTTATAAGGTTTCAAAGTCGGCTCCGTTAGAAGCGGATGCACCGGAAGGATCGTTAGGCATACTGCAATATCCCGAAAATTGAGCACCGGGTTCAATAGACAACTTGGCAGTGATAATGTTGCCAACAAATTGAGCAGTTGATTTTAGAGATAATAACTCTTGGCAATGAATTTTACCTTTGACACTTCCCGAAATTTGGGCACTGGCACAAACGACTTCACCTTCAACAGAACCTGTCTCGCCAATAACCATGCGGCCGGTGGTTTCTAATTTTCCGATAAGTTGACCATCAATTTTGATGTCTCCTTCTGTGATGATGTCGCCATGAATGGTTGTTCCCGGAATCAATTGATTGTGTATTCCTTCCGGAGGTACTGTGATGCTTTTACTCATAATTTTATTTTTTTAGTAATATTATTCGTCGGGATAATTGGATTTAAAGAATAATTGATATTGTTCATGC
>JAQUSR010000010.1 GCA_028710155.1 Bacteroidales bacterium
AAGAAAAAGCCATCATTAACGTTACAATGAATAAGGTAAATTTTTTCATGTTTACTAATTTTTAAAACCCTGAATCCAAACTTTTTATAATTCCTTCATCCTCCAAAGCTTTCCGCAATTGATCTTTTAAAACAGATATGACTACTCCGATTTTGTAAGATTTTTTTCCTAACTTGATGACTTTTGTGCTGCCTTGAGCTACCGATGCAATATATTTTTGATAATTGCCGCCATCACTAAAAAAAGATTCGAAATAAGAAGAATATTGCTGCTCAATGTCTGGCGATGTTACTAACGGTGCTTTGGCGGCGGCACCACCTTTACCGGCTCCAAAACCTTTAAAAATAATCCCGTGAACAGCGTTTTTTTGATCTTGTTGATTCAAAATTTGAGGCGTTTTGGAATAGGTCCAAACTTGAATTAAATATGTTCCGCCATTGCCAACGCCTACACATTCTATTTCATAATTCCATGTCGATTTTGAAACATTGGGTTGTTGTTTGCCTTTTGACGTTTGGGCAAATGAAGTGATTCCAAATAAAAGTCCAAAAATAAAAAGTGTAATTGTTTTTATTTGCATATTTGTATCCTTTAAAACGGGCAACAAAAGTAATCATTAATTTTTTATAATGCAACATTTTTAACCAATAATTTCTTTCCTTTAATGATTCTTTTTTGAAAAGAAATTGATTTTATTCGCTCTTTTATAGTAGAACAATGTTTATTAAGAAACTAATCGTTATAAAAATTTGTCAATGATATGAATTTTATACAAAAATGATCTTTAAATGATTTTCAGACTCACGTTTCAAATAATCAATTTATATTTTTGTATTTCAATAAATTACTCATTTCTTGGGAATCAAAACAATTTCCCAAGAATTGGTTGGCGAAGGCTGATAAGTTCCCACCCACAACTGATAACCGACTTTATAAACCTGCAAACGTTGTTCTTTGGCTTGTTTTTCGAGTGGAATGTTGATTTTGAAATTTCCGCTTGCATCGCTTTGTGTAACAATATCTTGCAAATTTAGTTCTGCGTTTTCAACAGGTTGTCCGGTAACTCCGTCTATGATAGTTCCGAAAACAACGCCATAGCTGTTATCCTTTGTGATGAAAAGATTAATGCGTTTATTGATAGACACTATTGTATCAATCGTTTGATAACCTGCGGATTGAAAAACGATATGTGCTTTTTTATTTTTATGTTTATAGTTGATTTCACTCACAACAATCATTTGATTTTCAGGGGTAATAGTAAATATTTGAGGCGCTAAATCGCTATAAGAAACCGAAAGTGTTCCTTTCTCGAATGGTATGGCAGGAATCTTATGATCAGCTTTTTCAGTAATCAATATTTTCATATCCATCGGAGTAAAAAATCGCCATGCCGCCAACATTGCTGCCACTGCAATAAGAATGATTAAAAGAGAGAAAAAGAGATTTTTTAAACAATTGTTATTTTTTCCGTTGCCGATGTAGCCATCGTCTGCCAAACGTTTTACAATTTCGGTATAAGCAATATCTGCAAATTCTTCCACAAATCCGCGCTGATAATCAAAATTTTGCATTTCCGGATTATAAGCTAATGGAGCCGGATTTTGAGTAGCAACCATAAAATAGCCAGAATCTTCCCATGCCTCCAAAAATTGTTGAGCGGGATACCGTTTTTGAAAATCAGCTTTTGTCGGATCGGTTAATACAACTTGTAAATCATTGGGATTGGAAGTATCAATGCCGGCAACCACCAACACATGGTTGGCCTCTTTTCCGTGCATGACCTCGTCGTAATTTCTCCATGTTGCGGTTTGTTCTAACTCATTGGAATCTACACCAACAATGATTTTATGTCCTTGGCTCAACTCGTGTATCAAATGATAAATGTTCGCATTTCGCATTTGTACAGCATTGATATTAAAATAGTTGAGCAATTCTCCCACAAAATCCATCGGCGTTCCTTGTTGTTCGATATACCAACCGTTTTCTTGGGCAATTTGGGTTAATTCGTTGGTGGATACATTAACGCCATAATCTTGCAAAACAATCTGTTGCGCTTGAATGGCACACGTTTTAAAACCGCAGTCGGTTTCGGCTGCCATCGCCACTTTTCCATGCCCCGCTATTTGGTAACGAGTATCGTCATCCAAATCGTTTTTCGACAAAATGGAACGTGCATAAATTGATTTTTTCTTGCCTTGTTTTTCTGTTTCTATTTGTTGAAATGCCGTCTCTTGACTTGCCAACAACAACTCATTCAACGCAAGACTATCCGAAGCCAAGTAGTCAAGTACTTGTTTCGTCTCTTCAGCGTTGGTTTTCCTCTCCAAATAACGCGCTAGCAACTCTTCCGATATGTTTTTCTTTTCCGACATTTTTTGTTTACTGATTCTTTTTTTATTGCAACAACGTTTTTAATGCCATTTTAGCACGTTTTATCAAATTATAAATATTAACAACATTAGTATTCAACTCTTTAGCCATATCTTCTACCTCCAAACCTCGCAATTGTGCCAACAAAACCCAACGATATCGCGGATTAGAAATTTGTTGCACGGCATCCAATAATTCATATTTGGATATTTGAAAAGGCAACTCCTCTTCTAAAAAAATGTATTGCTTTTCATTTAGTTCTATTAGAGTCTCTTTTTCACCTAAATTAGTCATTGCCATTTTCTTTTTTGTAAAAAACCGAACAGCAACGATGGTCAACCATGTGTTTAGTGACGCTTTTTGTTCAAAATTTCTCAATTTAATCCAATCATTCTCACTCAAATACAAGTAAAAATCGGTAATCAACTCCTCTTGTTCTATTTGATACGAAAAAATATTTTTAATCAAGCGTTGAAAAATCAAATGACATCTATAAAAAAACAAATATTCGACAGCTTGCTCGTCGTTTTGAAGCAAACGTGCAATTAATTCACTGTCGGACAGTTGTTCAAATATTTTCAGCAATTTTTTTTCCAATTCTTTGCAAAATAGGATTCATTTTTTACATGATTACAAAGCCTTGATCTGCTCTTTCACCGATTTTATTTCTTCCGAAAAGTCTCCTGCATCGCGTTTCTCCATCAATTGATAGGTTTTAATGGATTCGGAATAATATTTTTTTGCAGATTTTTTATCATTCTGTGAAGCATAAAAATCTCCAATTGCCTGACAAGAGGAAATATAGTTCTTCTGATAAACTGTCGGTTTGATTTTGGCTGACTTTTTATAAATTAAATTGGATTGCAAAAATGATTGTTCGGCTTCGGTTGTCTGTTCTAAAACAGCATACACTTTTGCAAGATTTTGCAACGATAGAGCCACCAACGTTTGATAAGCGTCTGAAAATTGTACCAAATCTTGTCGAATTTTCAACGACTCTTCGTAATAATCTTTGGCTTTTTCCCATTGCTCCATTTTCTTGTAATAGGAACCTAAGTTGTTGAGAATATGTGATTCATAATATCGATACGTTTCCGGATTATTGGGCGATCGTTGTCTGCATAAAGTAATCGCTTTGTTATAGTAATCTGCCACTAAATCGTAGTGTTTGAATTGCTGATAAAGATGTCCGATATTATTGAGCAAAATCACATAAATTCCTCCGTAATATTCCGGATTAGAATCGTATAATTGATTAAGAATCGATTCGGCTTGCGTATAACTGCTTTTTGCATTTTCAAAATCCTCTAAACTGGCATACGTATGTCCTAAGTTATTCAAACTGTTAGCCAACGGATAAGAAAATTCTGACGGCTTTTGTAAGACTAATTTTTTTCGTATGGCAATAGCTTCCTGATAATGATTTACAGCTTCTTGAAATTGTTCTGTTGTTCGATATAATTCGCCGATATTATAAAGCGATGTAGCATAATTGGCAGTAAATGAAGAATCTTCTTCTGATAATTGTTTACGGATAGACAGCGCCTCTTTTAAATATTTTTCTGCTTTTTCAAAATCTTCAATATCTAAATACAAATTCCCTAATGTATTCATGGTGTATGAAATATCATTCAAATATTGGATAGAATCTTGTTTTTTACTATTGAAATCTAACTGTAAACATTGCAATAAATATTTTTCGGCTTCTTCAAATTGACTTTGTTTATACAACACATGTCCTTGACGTTGAAAAGCAATTGCAAAATAATCAGATGCTGCTTCGTGATTGATAATAAACCGGTTCCATTGTAAGGCTTTATCAAAATCTTGTTGTTGAATCAAAAATTCGACATAATTGGAAATGTTGCCAAAATCGGTAGTATCGGCATGAACAATTTGTGCCAAAATGGTATCGGCTCGTTGAATATTCTCTTTTCCGGCAGCCATCTGTCGAAATTGTGCCTCTTCTTTTAATTTCGGCATCAACAATCGAATGGATTCCATCGACTCATCGCGTAAAGCCACTTTGTCTTTCAACTGTTGCAACAAATCTTGCGATTCATACACTTCGATAGCACCTTTGATATCACCATTTTCCAACCGCTGAAAAGCGGCTCTGCTCAAAGAATCCATATCGTCTTTGTTGATTCGCGCCAAACGCTCGGCATAATCATCCAATTGCTCGTAAGCATCGCGAAGTTCCATCTCCGCTTCATCGGCACGTTGACTATATTCGGCTGATGTAATCATCTGTTTTTCAAGTTCTTTTTTTAACCGAACAATTGTTTCATTATATTGTCGAATTTGATATTGATCAATGATATGGTAATATTTGGCACGCGATTCAGCAATCACTTGTGTTTGCGCCAAAATGATTTCTAAAGTATCTTTTTCAGTCAAAGTCCAACCATCTTTTAACAGCTGAAGATTCACCACTTCGTAGTCAGGTTTGAAAACTCTAATATTGTACAACACATCTCCGGCTTGTTTTCGACTGAATTTCAATAGAAAAATGCCGTTATTATCACTAAACGCCGGTTGAACATCGCTGGCTGTAGGAATTGTAATACCCACCCCCGAAAGCGTTTTTCCGTCAGAGTTTAATTCTCGCACAACACCTACTTGTGTTACTTGAGCCTGTACCGAAAAAATCGCTATTATTATAATAAGTATAAAAAATAATCTTTTCATTGTTTTAGTTAGTTATTAGTTTATCAATGTTTTATAAGTAAAAATAATCTATAATCATTATTTTGTTTTCATCATTTTGAGTATCAGTTCCATTTCAAATCCTTTGGAAACAGCGTATGCAACTACTTTTTGCTGCTCTTCCCAACTTTTATCGGGATGGGCTGTTGTGGCTTTTTGTAATACCTTTTGTAAAACGGAGACATATTTTTCTTCAGCAATAGATTCCAAGGCTTCCGCAATATTTTGTTCTGAAATTTGCAACTGTTTTAATCCAAATCGGATTTTGATTTTTCCCCATGAATTTTGATTTAATTTACTGATAACATACAATTTTGCAAATCGTAAATTATCCACAAAACCCTCTTTCTCCAACTGTTGACAAATGGTTTCAATGTCAGATTTTTCCAATTTTCGTTTGAGTAAAAAATCCACCACTTGTTGCCTACAATGCTCATTGATAGCACAATAGCGAGCTGCTTTTTCGTAAGCCTCTTTTGGAAAATCGGAATTTGTCATAGATTCAACGATTAAATGGATAGTTCTATGAAATTAAATTTGTTGAATTATTCGTTCATCAACTTATCGACTAACTCGGGAACGCCTTTCCCTGCTTTTTCGCGTATGATGTTTAAATGAGCAATTCCACCGGCAGGAACAGCTTTCGGGTCGATGAGATATTTCACACAATTTTGTGGGGCATAGTTCATTAATCCGGCTGCGGGATACACCGCCAACGAAGTTCCGATGATAATCAAAATGTCGGCAGATGTCGTAATTTTCGCCGCACGTTCAATTTCGGGAACAGCTTCGCCAAACCACACAATAAACGGACGAAGTTGATAACCGTGATCGTCGCAATCGCCTATATGCAAATCGTTATAGCCGATGTCGCGTGTCCAGAAAGGATCGCCCGTACTTTGTGCTTTGGTGATTTCGCCGTGTAAATGAATCACTTTCGATGATCCGCCCCGTTCATGTAGATTGTCAATATTTTGTGTAATAACCGTTACATCATATTTCTGCTCCAACAATGCCAAAGCCTTGTGCGCTGCATTGGGTTGCACCTTTTCGACTTGTCGCCGCCGCTCGTTATAAAAATCCAACATCAGTTTCGGATTAGCATACCAACCTTCAATAGAAGCTACCTCTTCAACCCGATAATTTTCCCACAAGCCATCGCTATCTCGAAACGTGCTGATACCGCTTTCTGCACTGATTCCTGCTCCGGTGAGAATAACAATTTTTTTCATTGACTTTTGTTTCATTTTTTATCAATGTGCAAAAGTAACACAATTTTAAAAGCACTCTATGAAACTTTAAATAAAAAATAATAATTGTAAAAATGCATGTATATTTATATAGTGATTAAAAACCTTTTTTTATAATATTTTAATATCTGATTTATTTACCTTCGCCGCCTAATTTTTTAAACATTTATAATAAAAACCATGAAAAGATTTTTTGTTTTTATTGCCTTATTCTTAGGCATTTCTGCTTTTGTATCAGCACAACCACGTGCAATTGGAGGTCGTTTAGGTTATAACTTGGAAGCCTCTTATCAACACTCTTTAGGAAACAATTTTATTGAATTGGATGCCGGTTTAATTGGTTTTGGTAGCGGTATTCAAGCAACGGGAATTTACGATTTCGTCATCATGTCGCCCAATTGGACTTCCAAAGGCGAATGGAATTTCTATGCCGGACCCGGATTAACACTCGGCTATCGTTGGCATGATAAGGATTTTTATACTAGATGGACTTCTGCTGCCATTTTTGGTGTTTCCGGCCAAGTGGGTTTGGATTATACCTTTCCATTCAATTTACAATTAGCGGTTGATTATCGTCCGCTTTTTGGTGTAGCCGTTGGCGATAATGCCGGTAATTGGAATGATAATAAACGCAAATATAACAATGCCCGTTTTTATTCAGAAGGTTTTTATGATTTCGCCGTATCTGTACGTTATAGATTCTAAATCAATTTTTTACAATAAAAAAAGCCGCTTCTGCGGCTTTTTTTTATGACATCTTTTCCAATTTTTCCGACCACGTTTCCCATTGGAGTGTTTCATCCTCCAATTGTTGTTTTAGAACGGAATATTGTTTGTAAATTTCAATTTGCTCTTGATAATCAGTCGGATTGGCAAGAATGGCATCCAACTTTTTCATTTCCGACTCAATTCGTTCAATTTCTGTTTCACACTTTTCCACTTGAGACGAAATTTTTCGTTTCTCCCGTTCCAATTGCTTGCGTTGTTCGTAATCCAATTTGTTTTGCGAAGTTTCTCTGTTCTCAGTCTGTTTGGCTTTTGCCGTCTCTTCCAACGCTTTTAGATGCTCCAAATTACGGTGTTCCAAAAATACACTGACATCGCCGATGTGTTCAAATATTTTTCGATCACGAAATTCTAACGTTTTTGTGGTTAATCCTGTCAAAAAATCACGGTCGTGCGAAACAATCACCACGGTACCATCAAATTGCAACAAAGCACTTTTCAAAATATCTTTCGATCGCATATCCAAATGGTTGGTCGGCTCATCCAAAACAAGCATGTTTACGGGAAACAGCAGCAATTTTGCCAATGCCAAACGGGCTTTTTCGCCGCCGGAAAGCACCTTTACCTTTTTATCCAACGCATCTCCGGCAAACAAAAAACTGCCTAACAGATTTTTTGTTTTTGTACGCATATCACCAACAGCAACATCATCAATAGTTTGGAAAACAGTTTTATCCATATCCAACAACGCTTCAGGATTTTGAGGATAATAGCCAATGGTTACTTGATGTCCGCGTTTCAAAATACCGGTGGTGTAATCTAAATCGCCTACTAACATTCGCGCCAACGTGGTTTTTCCTTCGCCGTTACGACCCACATAAGCTATTCGCTCTCCGCGAATGATCATAAAATTTAAATTTTGCAATACCCACTTTTCGTCATATTTCTTTCCTAACGCTTCTGCTTCAAAAATAATTTTTCCTGACGGCGGCGCTTGTGGAAATCGAAAATGGATGGATGTTTTGTCTTGCAAATCAACCTCTACCTTATCCAATTTGTCGAGCATCTTCACCCGCGATTGTACCTGCTTTGCTTTGGTGCTTTTGTAGCGAAACCGATCTATAAAACGTTCTATTTGTGCAATTTGCTGTTGTTGGTTGGAAAAGGCAGCCATTTGCGAATCCTGTCGTTCTTGACGCATCAACAAATAGTCGGAATAGCCTGCTTTGTAGTCATAAATTTTACCTAACGAGATTTCTATGGTGCGTGTAGTTACATTATCCAAAAAAGCTCTGTCGTGCGAAACCAAAATCACGGCACCGGAAAAATTCTCCATATATTCTTCCAACCAACGAATCGATTCGATGTCGAGGTGGTTGGTCGGTTCGTCCATTAAAAGCAAATCGGGACGTTGCAAAAGCAATTTTGTTAATTCAATACGCATTTGCCAACCGTTACTGAAGGTGTTAATCGGACGATCAAACTCTTCGCGTTTAAATCCTAATCCGCACAAAATTTTCTCAACATCTGCCTCCATTGTGGCACCGCCAATCAACAAAAACCGATCTTCAATATAGGTTAATCGTTCGCATAATTTCAAATAATCATCTGAATGATAGTCTGTTCTTTCTTCTAAAGATTGTGTTAACTTTTTGCGTTCTGCATCCAATTGAAGCACTTCCGCAAATGCTTTTTTGGCTTCTTCATAAACTGTTTGTGTTCCAAAAAAGTTTTTCTCTTGTGGCAAATAACCGATTTTTTGACCAGACGGAATGGCAATGCTTCCCGTATCGGCTTGCTGAAGGCCGGCAATAATTTTTAGTAACGTTGTTTTTCCGGCTCCGTTTTTTCCGGTCAATCCGATTCTATCTTTATCATTGACAATAAATGAAATATCACGAAAAAGTTCGTCTCCTGTAAAATGAATACTGATGTTGTTAATTGAAATCATGCTGCAAAAAAAGAGGTGCAAAGGTACGATTTTCAAAAATGTTCTATTTTCTTTTTTTCATGGCTTATGATTTTTCAAAATCTTTTCTTTAAAAAAATGTCAAAAGAGCATTCTTTTGTAACTTTGCCAAGATTTTTGAAACGATTATTTCTAATTCCAAAAAATTATATATCTATGTATATCAATATTATAAAAAATAGTTTTATTATTTTATGCTTGTTCGTTTTGGTATCATGCCATTCAAAAAACGGTAATATTCCTTCAGATGTGATGTTACAAGGATTGAAAGGAGATCCTCAAAAAATCACCGAAAAAAGTTATGCCAACGATAGTTTATTTGCTATTAATCAACCGGAAACAGAATATCGAATTTTATATTTCAATCAAAAAGGAGAAATTGTTACAACGATGGTTTATTCTAATGATTGTTTATCGTTTTTTTCAGAAAAAAGCGATCCTATACACGACACATTGATTACTAAAAGTTTTTTGATTGATTCGACACAAATTTCGGTCATTAAACAATGGAAAACCAGTGATTCAACGTATGAATTACACGAATTTCTTATGGAAGAAGGGGAGATTGTAGGAGAAATTTCTAGTATAAAAACTTGTTTGAACCGAAATCAACAACCCGAAATTGAGGAGATAATTACTTCCGATGGTTATAAAATCATCACGGAAAATATTTATACCGAAAATTTACTTCTTTGTCAGCGACAACAAGCCGCCATGTCTTTTTCTATAACCATCAGTTATCGATATTTGAAATTTGACGATCATAATAATTGGATTTTGCGACAATGTTTGGTAAACAATGGATATAATGATGCATTTGTTAGCTATCAAGAGCGAGAAATTGAATATTATTCCACAAAAAAGTAAATGTAAATAACAGAATATCAATTCTATAAAAAATTATTTAATCAACGATATAATCTTTCAAAAAAATGATACCTTTGCACCCGATTTTTTAACAACGAACAATTGTTAATTTTCGGGGTGTAGCGCAGCCTGGCTAGCGCGCTTCGTTCGGGACGAAGAGGCCGGAGGTTCAAATCCTCTCACCCCGACAAATCATTGACAATCAAATATTTAAACGTGCTACTTTATATATCAGTCGCACGTTTTTTTGTTAAATAGTAGTTTTTTCTCAACCATTGTTACCAAAAGATTTCAAGTGATTTCTTACAACCTTTTATTTTTAAAACTTCATTAGTTTCATTCCTTTATTTAACTAATAATGATACCTTCGCACACGCTCTTTAAAGCAAATGAAATATCTTATAATTAATTGTTTATGAAAAGTTTTGGAAGCGATAATCATTCGGGTATTCATCCCGATATTTTGCGATCAATTGAAATGGCTAATACAGAGCATGCTTTAGCGTATGGTGATGATTCTTTTACTACACAAGCAAAAATCGTGATCCGACAAATGTTTGGCGAAAACGCCGAACCGTTTTTTGTTTTCAACGGCACAGGCGCCAATATGATTTCATTACAAGCATGTGTGCAATCATATCACGCCATTATTTCGGCAAAAACGGCACATATTGCAGTAGATGAATGCGGTGCACCCGAATTTTTAACCGGAGCCACTTTAAAAGAAATTGATACATCGGATGGGAAACTGACACCGGAATTAATTCAACCTTGGTTACATGGCTGGAATTTTGAACATCATTCTCAACCGAAAGCCGTTTACATTTCGCAATGTACCGAATTGGGAACGGTTTATACACCGGAAGAGATAAAATTATTAGCTGATTTTTTGCATCAATACCATATTTATCTACATGTTGACGGAGCTCGTATAGCCAATGCTGCCGCTTTTTTGGGTAAAAGTTTTAAAGAGATGACCACCGATTGCGGTGTTGATATTGTTAGTTTTGGAGGAACCAAAAACGGTATGTTGATGGGTGAAGTAGTGATTGCGTTGCGTCCAGAATTAGCAGAAAACATCAAATATATTCGCAAGCAAACCACACAATTGTATTCCAAAATGCGTTTTATGAGTTGCCAATTTTTAGCATACTTCCATAACGATTTATGGCTGAAAAATGCTACTCATGCCAACGAAATGGCTCAAAGACTTCGAAAAGGAATTGAATCTATCAGCAATTTCGAGTTTTCACAAAAAACAGAAGCCAATATTATTATTTTGAAGATGCCTCCAAAAATCATCGACGCGTTGATGAAAAAACACTTTTTTTATGTTTGGGACGAACAGCAAAATGAAGTTCGATTTGTTACTTCGTGGGACACTACAGAGAATGATATTGAGTTGTTTTTAAATGATTTAAAAGCTATTATTTTATCATAAACAAAAAGAGGCTATCATAAGACAGCCTCTTTTATGGTACATTTTGCAATCATTATTGAATCGGGTGATCGTGATGAAAACGTTGTAAACGTTCTTCCAACACCGGAAGTTGATCGCGACGTGTTAACGATGTACAAGCACGCAAACCTTCAGTGTGTTCACTGCCTGTAATGGAAAGTGAAATAGCACTAATGCCGTAATAAAGCAACTCTTTAATCAATGTTTCGCCATCCATCCCCGGATAGGCAATGGTGAAATAGAAACCATCGGCAACGGGTTCATCCATATCTTTATCATAGACGATTTTAAACCCGTTATCGGTAAACGATTTCTTCATAATATGTGCTTTTTTTCCATATTCCAAAATAGCATCACGATAATTGACTTTTCCATCGTTGACAGCTTTAAACATGGCAGCTAAAGCATATTGTGCTGAGTGAGACGTTCCGGAACTTATAGCATAAATGGCACCGAAAATCAAAGCATTGCCTAATTGGTCACTGCTGAAATAGCGTTTTAAACCAGGCGCTTTGATATTCCATACTTTGTCGGAAAGGATCATCATTCCGATACGTTCTCCGGCATAGCTAAACGCTTTTGAGCTGGAAATGAACATGATATAATTATCGGTATATTTGGCAACCGTGGGTTGATAAGGCGGTTCGCCCGCGTGTGAATAGTCGCGGCGAAAATCCATACCAAAATAGGCTAAATCTTCAATAACAATCACGTTGTATTTATTAGCTAATTCGCCGATAATTTGCAATTCTTCTTGCGTCATGCAAATCCAAGATGGATTATTGGGGTTGGAATAAAGAATGGAAGACACTTTACCTGTTTTGAGATAGGATTCCAATTTATCTCGAAGTTTGGCACCGCGATAATTATAAACATCAAACGACATGTATGATTGACCTAAAACGGTACATTGTGTTTTTTGAACGGGAAATCCGGGATCAATAAACAACGTTCCTTCACGATCGGGATACATTCTGTTAACTGTCATCATCATAGCCATTCCTGCCATCATGCTGCCAACGGTTGGTACGCAACACTCGGCACTAACATCAATATCCAAAAAAAGTTTTACAAAACGTTTGGCTTCTTCTTTTAAAGCAGGATATCCTTGAATATCAGGATATAAAGCAGCAATACCATTTTTTAGTGCATCAATTTGAGCATCAACACCTACTTGCATAGGAGGTAATCCGGGAATGCCCATCTCCATTTTTACAAACTCCTGACCGGTGCTTTTTTCAATTTGTCCGATTAGTTTTTTTATTTCTCGGATGCTTGCTTTCGAAATACTTTGTAATCCACTTTCTTGAATAAGACGTGTAACTGTTTCAAAATCAATTGGTGTATTCTTCATGTCTATTTTATAAAATAATGGTGTAAAATTAATTCAATTATATTTTTAAATAACGTTCTTTGCAAAAATAAATTAGTATCATTTGAAAAATACGTGAAAGACGGAGAAATATTGAAATCATCGTATTTTTTTTGATTGTCAAACTTGTTAAATACGACAAAATGGTCGATTTACCTTATATTATTATATTCTAAAACAAGTCATACGAAATTGCAATTATTTTCGTTAAAAAAACTACTTTTGCAACTTATAAAAAAGTGTCAGAAAATAAATATATAATATTAATAATCAATATATTGTGTAGTTCAATCTTTTTTGTTAATCAAAACTGAATGACGTTACAAGAAGAGATATTCATTTTTTTTCGACCATAAATGTAATTAATAATAAAAAGATAAGTAATTATGATTAAAAAATTCTGTTTTGTAATTTTTATCGGAGCTATGACAATTTTGTCGTTATCCGCTCAAAATCAAAAAGATTTTTCAAAAGACCAACGTGTTTTGATGACTATCGGCAAACATCCAATCACTGTTTCAGAATACATGGCAGTGTATGCTAAAAATAATGTCGGCAATATTATTGACAAAAAAACGCCGGAGGATTATTTGAATCTTTATGTTGATTTCAAACTAAAGGTTTTTGAAGCCGAAGAGCAAGGTTTGGATACAAGTGCAAGTTTTAAGAGCGAATTAGAAGGTTATCGCAAACAACTTTCTGCTCCCTACTTTGACAATAAAGAAGCTGAACAACAATTATTAGAAGAAGCCTATCGACACATGCAAGAAGACTTAAGAGTAAGCCATATTTTAGTCATGTGTGATGAATTTGCCGATCCAAAAGACACCTTGATTGCATGGAAAAAAATCGAAAAATTGCGTAAACGTGTTTTGAAAGGAGAAGATTTTAATCAAGTAGCATGGGAATCGTCAGAAGACCCTTCGGCACGCGATCGCGAGGCGCAAGGTTCACGTCCGGCATTAACGGGTAACAGAGGAGATTTAGGTTATTTTACAGCCTTTAACATGATTTATTCTTTTGAAAAAGCAGCTTATGCCACTCCGTTGAATAATATTTCTCCAATTATCAGAACCACTATTGGTTATCATCTTCTGAAAGTAACCGAACGTCGGTCGGCAATGGGCAAAGCTACGGTAGCTCACATTTTCTTCAAAACAGAGCCCACTTTTACTCAGAAGCAACAAGATAGTGTTTTAGCCAAAGCCAACAACGCATACAATTTGTTGAAAAAAGGCGAAAAATGGTCAACAGTATTAACAATGTCGGATGATGAAAACTCGAAAAATTCGGGTGGCGTTTTACCGCCATTTACGGTCAGTCGGATGGTGCCTGAATTTATCACAGCCGTTCGTGAAATAAATAATTCAGGCGATTTTTCGGCACCGGTGAAGACTTCGTTTGGTTATCACATCATTCGTTTAGACAAAATTGAGCCGATTCCCTCCTTTGCCGATGCCAAAGAATCGATTTTAAAAAGGATTAAAAACGATATGCGCGCACAAAACATCAATGAGGCCGTGATCAATGATATTAAAAAAGAATATGGTTTTAAAGAATTTCCAAATACACTTCCTCCATTTTTAGCAGTCTGCGATACCGTTTCCATGAATGCTGCACAATGGAATCCTTCGGCAGCAGCCGCTTTACAATACGATATGTTTCAAATCGGCGATTCCACTTTAACGGTTCAAGATTTTGCCCGCTATGTTGCACAAAAACAAACGCCGCATTTGGGCGGAATGCGTAAAGATATGATTAGCAAAATTAATCGCTATTTCAAAATGTGGGAAGAAGAAACTTGTAAAACATTTGCTGATCAACATTTAGCTGAAAAATATCCTGAATACAAATATTTATTGCAAGAATATAGCGATGGAATGTTGTTATTTGAAATCATGGAACAAGAGGTTTGGAATAAATCGATGACTGATTCAGTAGGGTTAGCCGCTTTTTATGAAACCCAAAAAGACCAATATATGTGGGGCGATCGTAGAGATTACACTGAGGTTAATTTATCAGCATTCAGCGATGAAAAAGCGACTAAAAAAACAGCTGATCAACTCGTGAAAAAAATAGCTAAAGGTGTTGATTACGCTACTTTACAATCGGAATACGAAGCCATGGGACTCAAATTTATGATGTATAACAAAAAAGTAGAAAAAGGCGTCAATCCGTTTATTGATTCATTATGGATGGAGCCGGCAGGGGCCGTAAAAATTGTTCAACAAATGCCAAAAAGCGTCAAAATTATTAAAATCAATGAATATGTAGCTCCGGAAACAAAATCTTTAAAAAATGTTCGCGGTGCCATAACTGCTGCCTATCAAGATGTTTTAGAGAAAAATTGGTTGCAATCTTTACGGAAAAAATTTCCCGTCATTATCAATCAAGACGTATTTAAAGATTTGAAATAGAAATATTTAAAGATTCAAAACCTTGAAATTTAATTTATTATTCAGTATCTTGTTGTTAATAACGACTTCAGGATGTCAATATTTTTCGTTTCGAGAAGCCACTTCCGACGAAAAACCTTTGGCACGTGTTGAAAATAATTATCTTTATTTTTCTGATATTCAAAGTCAATATCCGACCGTTTTATCGGGTGAGGATAGTGTTTATTGGGTGAATAACATTATTAATAATTGGGTGCGACAACAATTAATCTTATCACAAGCCGAAAAAAATTTGACAGACCAACAAAAAGATTTTTCGCAACAAATTACCGATTATCGTAACTCCTTGTTGATTTATGAATATGAAAATCGCTTGTTAAATAAAGAGTTAGATACAGCTATTTCTATTCAAGAAATTCATTCGTATTACAACGACCATTCGGATAATTTCAAATTGCAACGAAATATTGTCAAGTGTATCTATTTTTCGGTGAATGCAAAATCAGAAAAAATTTTGAAAGAAGCCAAAAAATTGTTCAACGAAAAAAATATCGATTTTCAAAAATTGAATTTCTTTTGTGTTGAACATCAGCTTAATAATTGTTCGTTAGATACCACTAAATGGCTTTATTTTGATGAGTTATTAAGTGTTATTCCTATCAAAACTTATAACGAAGATGCTTTTTTAAGAAACAGCCAACGTATTGATTTTAGCGATGGAAATTGGTGGTATTTTGCTTGTTTTTTCGATTATCATTTGAAATCGGAAGCTATTCCCATGGAGTTGGAAACTGATAATATAAAAAACATCATTTTAAATAGTCGTAAAACCGAATTAATACGCAACATACGTCAACAAATTTATACTGATGCCGAACAATCCGGTCGTTTTGAAATCTATTAAACCCTTTCACAAATAATTATTATGAAAACTTCACACACAAAAATACTTTTGTTATTGATAACCATATTGTTGATGGCATTACTTGGTAAAGTATCGGCACAAAATAAAACGCCTCAAAAACAACAACGAGGCGCTCCCTCCACTTCATCGGTTTTGCCGCAAGACACCTCTGCTAATACTATTAAAGAAAATTTGGCAGTAGAACGACCACAAGGCGTGTTGTTGGACAAAGTTGTCGCAGTGGTCGGAAAACAAATTATTATGTATTCTGATATTGAGGTTCAATATCAACAATATCGTCAAATGGGAAGCTATCAAGGTAGCGAAGAAACCGTCAAATGTTCTATCTTGGAAGGAATGATTTTATCAAAATTGTTAATGACGAAAGCCGATAATGACAGTTTGTATGTTCCGGATAATCAAATTGATATGGAATTGGATTATCGTTTAAAATATTTTATATCGCAAATTGGTTCACAAGAGAAATTGGAAGAATATTTTGGCAAATCCATTTCAGAAATACGTTCTGAGATGCGTGAAGGAATTGTGGAACAAAAGCGAACAGAGATGGCACGAAACGAAGTGGTCAAAAACACGATTGTAACGCCTTCTGAAGTTCGTAAAATGTTTAAAGCATTGCCTATAGATAGTGTTCCAATGGTCAATTCGGAAGTGGTGATTCAACAACTAATCAAGCAACCCGAAGTGGGTATCGAGCAAACCATTGAAATTAAAGAGCGTTTACGGGGCTATCGTCAAAGAATTTTAAACGGAGAAAAATTTTCCACCCTTGCCATTCTTTATTCCGAAGACCCGGGTTCGGCAGCCAAAGGCGGTGAGTTGGGCTTTTATGGCAAAGGAGAGTTGTATCCGGAATTTGAAAAAACAGCTTTCAAACTATCGCCGGGTGAAATTTCGGATGTAGTGGAAACCAAAGCCGGTTTTCACATTATTCAAATGATTGATCGTCGCGGCGAGTTTATCAATGTGCGACATATTTTGTTACGACCAAAGGTATCGTTTGAGTTGTTGCAACAAACTTCCGATGAATTAGATTCTTTAGCAACAGAAATTCGATCAGGAAAAATCACTTTTGACGAAGCGGTAACTCGTTATTCTGATGACAATAAAACCACCGGCGGCTTTTTGATCAATCCTGCCAACAGCTCCACTAAATGGGAACTCAGCCAGTTAGATCCCACCATTTTATATAGTGTTGATAAAATGCAGCCGGGCGATATTTCGCAGCCGTTATTATATGATACGGAAGACGGTTATCAAGCCTATCGAATTTTGTTTTTGAAAAGCAAATCAACTCCACATCGTGCTAATATTGAAGAGGATTACGATCGTATTCAAGAGTGGGCTATCGAACAAAAAAAACATAAAAAATTGGAAGAATGGATGCATAAACAATATGAACGAACCTATATTCGCATCGCAGACCCCTTCGATCAATGTGCGTTTGAATTTTCAGCAGAATGAATTACACTATAATTATTGAAAAT
Source organism: Bacteroidales bacterium (assembly GCA_028710155.1). Lineage (GTDB taxonomy): Bacteria > Bacteroidota > Bacteroidia > Bacteroidales > WRLA01 > WRLA01. The sequence continues at coordinate 17,531 of JAQUSR010000010.1, forward strand.
CAATAATGTTTACCATTTATTTTAGTATGAAAGTAATATAAAGTATCTATCAAAAAACAGAAATATGAGTATTCAATACAAAGATGATATAGAAGCCGTGAGTGCTTTTGTAGAAAAATATCAAGAATTAAAACAAGAAATTGCTAAAGTTATCATTGGACAAGATGATGTTGTTCAGCAAACATTGATGTCGTTGTTTAGTCGCGGTCATGGTTTGTTGATTGGCGTTCCGGGATTGGCTAAAACATTGTTAGTAAGCACGATTAGTGAAGTATTGGGATTATCATTTTCGCGTATTCAATTTACCCCCGATTTGATGCCGTCCGATATTGTAGGTTCGGAAATTTTGGGTGATGATCGACAATTTAAATATATCAAAGGACCCATTTTTGCCAATATTTTGTTGGCTGATGAGATTAACCGTACGCCGCCTAAAACGCAATCGGCTTTATTGGAAGCGATGCAAGAACACATGGTTACCGTAGCCGGAAAAAGTTATCCCGTTCCTGATCCATTTTTTGTATTGGCAACTCAAAATCCCATTGAACAAGAAGGAACCTATCCGTTACCGGAAGCACAGTTAGACCGTTTTATGTTTAATATCATCTTGGATTATCCCACTTTTGAAGAAGAAATTCAAGTAGTGAAACAAACAACTACACCCGGACAACATAAACCCAATGTAGTGCTTTCGCAAGAAGAGATTATCTATTTTCAAAATTTGATTCGGCGTGTTCCGGTAGCCGATAACGTGTATGAATATGCTGTTCGTTTAGCCTCAAAAACACGACCACACGAAAAAGGCGCTCATGAATGGGCTAATAAATATTTAAATTGGGGTGCCGGTCCGCGTGCATCGCAATATTTGATCATTGGAGCCAAATGTCACGCTGCCATTCACGGAAAATATTCTCCCGATATTGAAAATGTAAATTCCATTGCCAATATTGTATTGCGACATCGTATTGTACGCAATTTCAAAGCAGAAGCAGAAGGCATTTCTACCGATGATATTATCCGTAAATTAATGGATTAAATAATGGCAACATTTCTAAAATCAAAAAAAGACAGCTTCAGAAGCTGTCTTTTTTGTAAATTGTTGAATCGTCAAAAGGTCATCACCTATTGGGCTATCACTACGCGTTGTTGGAATTGATCTCCTTGAACGGTTTTTATTTGCAACCAATACATACCATTTTCGTAGTTTGAACTATTCCATTGCCATTCTGAGGCATAAATAGAAGTGTGTTGCTCCAACATTTGACCCACGATAGAAAAAACAGTTACCGATTCTATTTCAACACCTTTGAGTGTTACGTGCGAAGTGGCGGGATTAGGAAATAGTTGGATATTTTTTTGTGTTTCTTTTAACAAGGTAATTTCTTCACACGATTCGTTAGACATTTCCGATTCAACACCTTCATCACAAACTGCTGAAACAGTATAGCAATGCGTTCCTATGGATACATTTTCATCGTCATAATGTGTTAATCTCAACTCTGTTGCTATCAACTCTTCGTCTCGATATACCCGATAGCTATCGGCTGTTGATGATGCCGACCACGAAAGTTGAACATGATTGCCATCTGTTGTTGTCGTCAAATTTTCAGGAGGAAAACAAACTGCCTCAATTGTAACCATTTCGCACAACGGAGCAGATAAAATTTCTCCGTTGCAAATGGCATAAACGCAATAATAATGTTCGCCGGCAGCCACTTCGAAATCTGTAAAAGTTGTATTAGAAACGAGGGCAATTGATACTCCATCGCGTCTGATTTGATAGGAATTTGAGGGAGTTTCTTCCCAATTTAAAGTTACTCTGTTTTCATCAACAGTGGACGATAATTGAGAAATTGATGCACATTCAATCGGTGCAATTCCACAATCGGTTACAAACGTTGTTACAACTCCGGCATCAGGTCCGTTATCGCTTTGATAAATCATATCGCCATCTTGATAATAAATTTCAAAAGAACATTCACTATCGTACCAACCGGATATAAACGATACTGTTACAGTTACATCAGAAACTATATCTATAGGGAATATCTCTTGCGATCCGTCATCAACAGTCATCGTTTGAGTAGGTGTACCGTTACTAAACGATACTTGTAATTCTGCATTATTCCATCCGTCACCATACGTATCATGTAACTCAAAAATCACACTACAACCGTTTGCAATGGAAAATTCTTCAGAAAGATTGATTCCGTTTTCAGAAGTAAAATTGAAATTAAAATTGAGTTCAAACGGAACTTGTAAACCCAAAGTAATATGATACACAAAAGTTGCAATTCCTGAAGGATAAAGATTTCCGATTTGTTGTTCTGCATTACTAATGTTAACATTGGATGTTGTAGTGGTTAATGTTCCTGCAATATCGGTGGCTAAAACACCGCCGATATTTTCAACAAACACCATTACATCAATATTTCCACCGGCAACCAAATTGCCCGTCCAAGCAACGTGATTTAATTCAACTATAGGTCTATACACCGTTACTACAATGGAACTTTCCCAACTATCATTGCCACAAACAGCGGTAACACCTATCGTAAAAGATTGACCGTTAAAAACACTCGATGCAGCGGAAATGGTAAAACCATTTTCCAATGTCAGCAATTGATTCGGTTCGACACCGTTATACATCGCCGTGCCTTGAATAATGGTTATAGCCGTATTGCTGGAGGTTAACGTAACGGAAATGGTTGATGTGGTCGGCATATCACCGATATTTTCAATGGTCAACGATAAATCGGAAGTTTCGCCATTAGTCAAAACGCCATCTCCGGAAAGTGTATAGCTGTTGGCAACAATATGCGGACCCGACATTGTCAACGAAACCGGCTTTGCAAAGGCAACTCCAAAAATCATTATCAAAAGTGTAATGCAAAAAAAACGTTGAGAATACTTCATAAACTTAATATTTTCGTTGTCAATAAAAATTATTAAAAAAAAGGCACCTCTTTCGAGGCACCTTTATACAAATTTAAAACTATTTTGATACCACAACACGTTTTGAAATCAAAGTTCCATCGGTAGTTGTGATTCTGAAGATATAAATACCTGCATCGTAAGAAGAAACATTGACGGCAACAGAAGAGTTTTGCTCAACAATAATTGTTTCAATCAATTGTCCCACGACATTATAAACCATGACATTTTTCATATTGTCACCTTTTACCAAAACTCGGGTAGTAGCCGGATTCGGATAAACCGAATAATTATTGGCAACAGTTTCTGCGATAGTGGTTTTTTCTATAAAATTAACCGCGATGGTATGATCTTCTGTTACATTTTCAAAAGTATATTCATCAACGATACCTACGCTTGCTCCGTCCACCAATACATCCGCAACTTCAAAATTGGTATTAGGCGTAAACGTAAATGTTTGTGATGCACCATCTTCTACACTTACCTCACCTTCAGGAGTAATAGTACCGTTTTCGCCGGCTGTAGCTGTAATGATGTGTGAAATAATTGAGAAAGAGGCTGCAATCGTATGATTAGCTGTTACATTATTAAAGGTGTAGGTATTAACAGCACCAACGCTTTGTCCATCAACCAATATATCTTCAATTTTGTATCCTTCGTTTGGTGTAATAGTGAAAGTTTGTGAATTTCCTTCCACTACATCAATAACGCCCTCTGGAGAAATAGTTCCGTTTTCACCGACTGTAGCTGTAATTGTGTAATTCGTTGATCCAATTGTAATTGATTCGCAAACCGGAATTGAAACGGCACCACCTTCACAAACAGCAAAAACACAATAATCATAAATTCCTGAAGCCACGTTTTCATCTGTATAATTGATTGATGTGCTGGTTCCGACTTCCACACCATTACGTTTAATAATATAAGAAGCAGCATTACCTTCCCATTCTAAATTAACATTATTTCCGTTAACTTCGACAACAAGGTCGGAAACGGGATCGCAATTGATAGGTTCTCCGGCACATTGACAAATAAAAGAATGTAAAACACCTGAATTAGGACTTTGTGTTGAATAAATTTGTTCACCACCTTCATAAGAAACCGTAAATGAGCATTCTTCATCATAATTTCCTGAAATCCATGATAAAGTAACGTTAGTTCCGGAATTGATAGATGTTGTATAAGAAGCAGACGAACCATCGCTAAAAGTGTAGTCTATTTGTGGAGTTCCATCATCGAAAGAAACGCGCAATTTTGCACCATTCCAACCATCTCCATAAGAATCTTCCAAATCAAAGACAACATTACAGCTATTGGCCAATTCGAAAGTGCCTTCTGCGGTGATACCGCCATCGGCTGTAAATGCAACTTGGAACAGAAGAATTTCTGTTGAAGGACAGTCTTCAGAAATAGTAACACTATAGCTAGCCATTCCGACACCTGTTGGTGCAATATTACCCAATGATTGTGAAGGAGCTGCAATGGTTACAAATTCGCTAGCAGACGAAAGAACGCCGATAGAATTAGTAGCTGTATAACCGCCTATATTTTTGAAACCCACCGTTAACATCAAAGTTTCTCCCGGTGTATAATTGCCTTGCCACGACAAAGCATCATATTCAATAACCGGCTTATAGGCTTTGAGATAAAGATTACCTTCCCATGTTTGATCACCACAAACCGCTGTATATGAAACCGTGAAAATTTGTTCGTTATCAATGTCTTCTGCTACTTCCAAAGTAAAAGCGTTTTCGGCTGTAGCGGTAGCTCCTGAAGCAATAACATTATAAGTTGCTGTTCCGCTTACGGTTAATTTCGGATCGGCACAAGCCAAAGTAACAGTTGTATTTTCGGTGGTCGGGTCATTTCCAACATTTTTCATAGTTAATGAAAGTAGTGACGTGTTACCGAAACTCAACATACCATCGCCTGATAGTTGCGAGCTTTCTGCAATCAAGAAAGATCCATCAGCAGGAACACAATCAATATTTTGGTAAATAGTAGTTGTATTGAAAGCAGTGACTACCAACAAAACGTCGCCGGGTTGGAAACTGTTTTCGATGGAAACCATGCCGTTTTCGTCGCTAAATGCGCTAACGTAAACGCCGTTTTGTGAAATACAAACTTGTGCATTGGAAACGGGATCTCCATCGGCTGTCAGTGTTGTTTGATAAGGTGTTCCAACAATTATAGTGGTGTTGGAAGCAGCCAAAGTTTTAGGATGAGCCGTTCTGATTTGGAACGAAGCATCGCCAAAAAGATTCCATGTTTGAGCTGTTTCCAAGTTGCTACTTTGATTTTCAGCCAACATCAAACATTGTCCATTAACATGAATATTACCAAAAAGAGTACGTCTTTCGTTGGTAGAAGTTCCGTTGCCCGGATTGCTGGTATAATCATAACCGCCGGTCAAAATATCGTTAAAGTAATCTTGTCCGACCATAGGCGGAACCCACGGTTGACTGATAGAAGCCATAACAGCAGCAATGGCGCCGCCGTTTTCTTTTTGCAACCAAGCTTCTGCAAAACATGTTCCGTTATGAAAATCGCCGTTGTTACAAGCTACTGAAAAGATGAACGGAAGTTTTGTCCCGTTGTTCAAAGCGTTAACATTAGAGTTACTAAAACCGGTGGTTACCCAAGAGGTCATAGATCCGTGTCCGGTATAATTGGCAATGCTGACACCATTAGTTAAAGATGTTGTTACATTTGCCGGCGATGTATTACCTTGTCCGTCATAATGTTTGTATTGAAGGGTATAAGTATCTTGACTTAATTTGTTATTCCAGATAATTTCTTGGTGTGCTCTGTCGCTTTCGCCGTCATCACCTTGTCCGCTGCCACCTTCATTGGAAGCGATGTGCATACTACTTGAATACCAATCGGCATCATCAGGATTTTTTTCATAGTTGATGGTTTTATTGACTTGTGCCGTCAGTTGAGCAGCGTTAGAGCATGAAAACCGACCGACAGCGATATCGGGGAAGTTGTCGGTTCCAATAACGCGACCTACCATCGGGTCCATAGGTGCATTGGCACCACCACCTTGGTTACATTTCACATCATTCCAGTCGCCCACAATTTGAACAAACATAATGTTCGGATTGGCATTGTAAGCAGCTAGTACCAAGTTGTTGGAATTGGAAACGATGTTGGTTCCGGTTGCAACCACTAATTTTTCGACATTGAAACCTTTTTCTTTTTTCCATTGGATGTAAGGTTCAATGGCGGCTTCGTCTCTTGCTGTTGTAACCACAAGAATATCACCATATTCAGCAACAATCGGTAAATCATCTTTTTCGTTGCCGTAATTTAAAAACATGCTTTTGTACATGTTGTGATAGTCTCTGAATAATTGTCCTTTTTGTGTAATCGGGTTTTCTCCAACACCTTCACTTTCAACAACCTCTACGATAATATTTTGATATACACGCAAAGTTTTAGTTGCGGCATTGAATTGAAAAGGATAAAATTGAACCGTGATTCCACGAACATCTCTGAAAATGTAAGGACCTTCAACCGAAGTTAAATTTCCGGGATACATTTCATCGACAATCGAAGCGGGATCAACAGAATAAGCAATCGTTGAAGGATCTTGATCTCTGTAAATGACACCTCGAGAAGGCAACATTTGATGATTGAAAACATAATCTTTATATTCGGAACCAATAACTCTGACTTCAAATGGTTTTTGATCATCAATGCAGATGTTGGCACTAATAAAAGGCAACTCAGCCCAACCTTTTTTCATGGTTGTGTTCATTGCATCAAATGCAATGTTTTGATAAGTTACACCGTCAATAGTAACAGTTTTTGAATTCCACTCTCCCATATTGAAAGAGATTTGATAAGTGTTGTTGGATGGTTTCGAGAAACGGGTCTCATAACCCTTCGCGAATAATGCTGTAGTACTTAAAAATAATGCTACGACAAGAACAATTCGTCTCATAATTAAAGAATTAATTGAATTTTATTTACTTATAATCGTCCCATTTTTGGGGCAGGCAAAGGTAGGCTTTTGTTTTATTAAAAAAAATTTATTTCCCTTCAATTATATATATCCTATTATGGAGCATCATTAGCCTATTTTTAAAGATTTTTATAGAAAACTTTTAAATCTTATATATTGATTTACATTTATTTATAAAACTTTTATTATGCGTTTACAATTTTTATATTCAGTTGTCATTCAAATAAAGTAAAAACAATATATTAGTGAAAACATCAGAAAGCATCCAACAAAAATTTGTTTTTTTTGCCCTATTTTCATTTTGCACATTTCCATTATTTATCTACTTTTGCACCGTTTTTTAGAATGATTTTTGTTTTATTTATACGCTTTTACATCAATTTGTTACTAATTTAAATTAATATATTGTATAGTATGAAAAAAATTTTATTTATGACTTTAATGAGTGCGGCTTTAATCGTTATGAGCTGTAACGGCAACAACGAACCGCAAAACAATGATTCACCCTTAAAGGAAAAAGTGGCTGCTTTTAAAAGTGTTCCGCTAACGGCTGACCTTAGTGATTTGAGCGAAAACGAAAAAGCCATGTTGCCTTTATTGTTTAAAGCTGCCAATATCATGGATGATCTTTATTGGATTCAAGCTTATGGCGACAAAAAAGCTTTGATGGAATCGGTAACAGATTCGACGGCACAAGCTTTTATTCAAATTAACTACGGACCATGGGAAAGATTAGACGGCAACAAACCTTTTATCGAAGGCGTTGGCGAAAAACCTGCCGGAGCCAATTTCTATCCGACCGACATGACCAAAGAAGAGTTTGAAGCATGGGACGAGCCGTTGAAAACCAACCTTTACACTATGATTCGTCGCGATGAGAATGGAAAATTGAAAGCCATCCCCTATTCCGAATTTTTCAAAGATCAGTTGACAGAAGCTGCCGGCTACATCAAAGAAGCTGCTGCCTTGGCTGAAGATGAAGGATTGAAAACTTATTTAGAACTTCGTGCCGATGCTTTATTAAGCAACGATTATTATCCGAGCGATGTTGCATGGATGCGTATGAGAAACAACAATATCGATTTCGTTTGCGGTCCTATCGAAAACTACGAAGACGCTCTTTACGGCTACAAAACTTCGTGGGAATCATTTGTTTTGAAAAAAGATCAAGAGTGGAGCAAAAAATTAGAACACTACATTGCTATCCTTCCCGAATTACAAAAAGCGTTGCCTTGTGAACAAGTTTTCAAAGATGAAACTCCGGGTGCAGGTAGCGATATGGGCGTTTACGAAGCTTTATATTATCAAGGAGATTGCAATGCAGGAAGCAAAACCATCGCCATCAATTTGCCCAACGACGAGAAGGTTCGCAACGAAGAGGGAAGCCGCAAATTACAACTGAAAAACAGCATGCAAGCCAAATTCGATTATATCTTGAAACCTATTGCCGATGAATTAATTGCAGAAGATCAACGTATGTATATCGATTTTGATGCTTTCTTTGAAAATGTGATGTTTCATGAAGTTTCTCACGGCTTAGGACGCGGACAAACCATCAAAGGCGACCAAACCGTTCGCGAAGCTTTGCAAAACTATTATACTTCCATCGAGGAAGCTAAAGCCGACATCCTCGGTTTGTGGTGTATCACCTATCTTTTTGAACAAGACTCTTTATCGGAAAAATGTTTGATGCAAAACTATGTTACTTTCTTTGCCGGCATCTTCCGCTCCGTACGTTTTGGCGCTGCCAGTGCACACGGAAAAGCCAACATGATGTGTTTCTATTTCTTTGAAAAAGCAGGTGCTTTTACCCGCGATGAAGCCACCGGAACCTACAGCATTGATTTTGAAAAAATGCACCAAGCCATGCTCGACCTCTCCAATTGGGTACTCACCGTGGAAGGAAACGGCGATTTTGAAGCCGCAAAAGCTGCTATTGAAGAACGCGGATACATTCGCGACACTTTACAAAAAGATCTTGATCGTATTGCTGCCAAAGGCATTCCTCAAGACATTCGTTTTGAACAAAGTATTTCTATTTTGGGTTTATAATCTTTGTTCGTTACAACCCTTATTGAAAAAAAGCCTTTGCCGCGTTCGGTAAAGGCTTTTTTGTTGATGATCAAAAAAAAAGAAAAATTCAATTATTCGACTTAAAATAGTGGATATTTTTCGATAAATGGATGAACCTATATCAAAAAATTTATTTTTCTAATTCCTCCTATTGACCGTTATATTATTGAATTTGTGTTATTTAAATAAATGTTTTTTTTACTACTTATATAATTATAAAAAATTTGACAAAAAACAAAAAAGAAGTACCTTTGCACCTTCAAAAAAAAACGTAAAAAAGAACAAAAAATAGAGATAAAAATGGCTATTATTGGAAAAATCAGAAACCACTCAGCATTGGCTGTAGTTATTATTGGTGTTGCAATTTTTGCATTTATTCTTGGTGATATCGGACGTTCTACCATTCGTGGCGATATCAACATTGGAGAAGTAAACGGTGTGGAAATGACCTACATGAACTTCGAAAAGAAAGCCGAAGAGAATGCAGAAATGACCAAAAGATCGCAACAAAAACAAAATTTGACCAACGACGAAATGATTCAAATTCGTAATCAAGTATGGACAGAATTTGTTCGTAAAAATGTGTATGATGCACAATTCGAAAAATTAGGCATTTCCGTAGGTGAAAATGAGTTAGTGGATTTAACAACCGGTGCCAATCCTCACCAATTTTTGGCACAAAACTTCAACGATCCTCAAACAGGCGTTTTTAATCGCCAAATGTTCGACAACTTTATGCAAAATTTGGATCAATTAGATCCGGAAACCTATGCACAAATCGAATTTATTATTGATTTGATTGAAGAAGACACTAAAACCCAAAAATATAACACCTTAATTTCTAAGGGATTTTATACACCAAAAGCTTTTTTGGAATTCGACTATCAACAAAAAAACAGCAATGTTGAAATGGATGTCGTTCAAGTTCCTTACAAAGATATTCCCGATAGCACCATCGTTTTAACCGATGCCGATTATCAGAAATATTATGATGAAAACAAAAATCGTTACAAACAACCCACTGAAAATCGTGCTATCGAATATATCATTTTTGATGTACAACCCTCTCAAGCTGATTTTGAATTAACTCAACGTCAAGTGATGGATACTTATAAAGAATTTTCTACGATAGCTGCTACCGAAGTTCCTCGTTTCATTGGTTTCAATACAGATGCCAGCGGTGGTTATGATAGCAGTTGGAAAAAACAAGGCGTATTACCTGCTCGCATTGATTCAATTATGTTTAATAGCGAAATCGGTACCACTTTACAACCTTTTGTAGAAAATCAAAAATTCTTTACCTATCGTTTGATGGATAGCGAAATGCACTCGGATACAATGGATGCTCAACATATCCTCATCTCTTATCAAGGCGCTTATGGTGCCGATTCTACAGTGACCCGCACTAAAGATCAAGCCGAAAAAATGGCAGATAGTTTAAGCACTGTTTTGAAAAAAGGTAACACCGCATCGTTTATGAGTCTTATGGCAATGCAATATTCCAACGACCCGTCAGCCAAAGAAAACCAAGGCGAATTTAAACGCTTTGCCGATGGCAGTATGGTTCCCGAATTTAACGAAGCCGTTCAAAAAGGTAAAAAAGGTGACATCGTTGTTGTAGAAACCCTTTTCGGTTATCACGTGATTAAAATCGGTGACAAAAATGCCGCTCAACCTAATGTACGTGTTGCTATGATTGAAAGAGACATCGTTCCTAGTTCACAAACCATCCAAATAGAATACAGCAAAGCCAGCGTTTTTGTAGGCGAAAATCGTACTATGGAAGCATTCCGCGAAGCTGCCCAAACAGCCGGCTACAACATTCGTACCTATGAAGCCGTAGCTACTACTTCAACAAATATTCCCGGACTTGCTCAACCACGCAGCATTGTTCAATGGGTTTATAATGATAAAACCAAAAAAGGAGACGTTTCTGAAGTATTTGAAACAGAAAATCAATTTGTAATTGCAACTCTGACCGATATCAAACCCAAAGGATTCAGAAGTTTAGAATCGGTGAAAGCCTCTTTTGAAACATTAGTTATACGCGATAAAAAAGCTGAAATATTGACTCAAAAAATCGTTGATGCCAATGCTACAGATTTGAATCAATTGGCAACAGCCCTGAATACTACTGTTTCTGATTCTATCACTGTAAATTTTGCCTCTTTTAATGTTTCCAATTTCGGACGCGAACCCGAAGTTATCGGCCATGCTTTAGGAATGAACGAAGGCTCACTCTCAAAACCCATTAAAGGAAACAACGGAGTTTATGTTGTGAAAAACAACAAAATTAATCCTGCAGCCGAAAAAACCGATTTCGACAATGAAAAAAGAACAAATCAAACCTCTTTCAGTTCACGTGTAGCCAATATGTTACAAAGAATTTTGGAAGAAAAATCTGACGTTGTTGATAACAGAGTTAAATTTTATTAGAATTAATTTCATTGACTATAAAGAGGTTGCCTAAAAGCAACCTCTTTTTTTTATATTTTCCTTTGATCATTTCATCATTCATCTTATTTTTGCCCTCACAAAAAACCTATAACTATCTATGAACGCTTTCGGAAATATTTTTCAGATTCACCTTTCGGGAACATCTCATTCAAAATATATCGAAATCGAAATTACCGGATGTCCATCAGGTATTTTCATTGATCCCGAACAATGGGAAACTGATTTGAATCGTCGAAAACCACTTGCTTTGGGCACTACTACTCGACACGAATCCGATATTCCGGAAATTTTGCAAGGAATCAACCACAATATCACCAACGGCGACAGCATCAAAATACGATTCAAAAACGAAGATTGCGATTCCAACGCCTATTCAATATTTCAAGATATTCCACGCCCTTCTCACGCCGATTTTGTAGCTCAAAAAAAATATGGTACAACGATGAATTTATCGGGTGGCGGATTTTTTTCGGGACGAATGACTGTTGCCTTAGTGGCCGCCGGCGTTATTGCACGACAAATTATTCAACCAACAACGATTTCCGCTGTTTTAACAGAAGCAGGCGGCTCTGCCGATATTTTATCAAACGTTGCTCAAGCTGTATCCAAACACGATTCTATCGGAGGAATTATTCGTTGCAGCGTTCAACATCTTCCCATCGGTTGGGGTGAACCATTTTTTGATGGTTTGGAATCCACTATCAGCCACATTGTTTTTTCCATACCGGGCATCAAAGCAATAGAATTCGGATCGGGTTTTGAGTCGGCACAAATGTTTGGATCAAATCATAATGATTGTTTTATAGACGAAAACGGCACAACAAAAACCAATCATGCCGGCGGTATCAACGGAGGTATCAGTAATGGTAACGAACTCTATTTTAAAGTTGCCGTGAAACCCACCGCAAGTATTGAGCTACCTCAACAAACCTTTAATTTTAAAACCAAAAAAATGGATATTTTATCCGTCAAAGGTCGTCACGATGCTTGCTTTGCCCTTCGTGTTCCCGTAGTCATTGAATCGGTAACAGCCATTGCGTTAGCAGATGCTTATCTGTGTCATCAAAAAAAATAAAAATTGGTGTAAAAGGTAACTCTTTTAAAAAGTAGTCGTCTAAAGCAGAAATTTCTTTAGATGATAAAACTTCATGGTATTCATAAAACCTATTTTGGTGCCGCTCCGCTACACGTTTTGAAAGGTATCGATTTGGAGATAGCTGAAGGCGAAATGGTTTCCATTATGGGTGCCTCCGGTTCGGGAAAATCAACCCTGCTGAATATTATCGGCATCTTGGATAACTACGACGAAGGCAACTATTATTTAAACAACGTTTTAATTAAAGATCTCTCCGAGAAACAATCAGCCGTTTTTCGTAACGAGTTGATTGGATTTGTATTTCAATCATTTAATTTGATTCCTTATAAAACCGCCATGGAAAATGTGGCGTTACCTTTATATTATCAAAACGTATCGCGTAAAAAACGAAATATGTTGGCGGTGGAATATTTAGATAAAATGGGATTGAAAGATTGGGCAGATTATTTTCCTAATCAAATGTCGGGCGGACAGAAACAACGTGTTGCCACGGCACGTGCATTAATCACCCATCCAAAAATTATCTTAGCCGATGAGCCGACCGGTGCTTTGGATAGCCAAACATCCGTTGAGATGATCAATCTTTTGAAAGAGGTCAATGCAGGAGGAATGACCATCGTCATTGTTACACATGACCAACATGTGGCCGATGCCACCCAACGAATTATCCGTATCAAAGACGGAATCATCAATGCGTAATCCACTTTACAAAAATTTCCAACAAAATGCTTATCTCTTTTTCAGAAATAGGATCTTCGCTAAAACGCAATAAACTTCGTACCGTGTTAACCGGTTTTTCGATTGCTTGGGGAATTTTTATGTTGATTGTGTTGTTGGCTGCCGGAAACGGTCTAAAAAACGGCGTTACCTCCAACTTTGCAGACGACAACGTCAATCAAATAACCGTTTGGGCAGGTTGGACTTCCATTCCATATAAAGGGAAACCAAAAGATACACGAATTCAGATGGATAACAGCGACTCTCTTTTAATGGCCAACAGCTTTCCCGAAGTTGATCAGGTGGTTCCTATCTATCGTGTAGGCTACAAACAAGTGCAAACACAAAAATTCTATACCAGTACCAATATTAATGCTGTTATCCCCGAATATTTCAAAATGCAATCGGTTGATATGATTCAAGGACGTAA
>JAQUSR010000011.1 GCA_028710155.1 Bacteroidales bacterium
AATGTTGCCGATAAATCGTATATAAAAATTACCGACATCAACGGTACGTTGGTGTACAATACGCAAGCTAATGGTGGTCAGGCGGTTTGGAACGGGAAAAATTTGAAAGGACAACGGGTGAAAACCGGTGTCTATTTGGTGTTTATCACCAATGAGAACGGAACGGAAAAAGAGGTAACAAAAATCATGTTTTTGAATTAGGAAGCGAAAAAGAAATTCAAATAAAAATGATTTTTTGTCAATATTTGACATAAATATAGTTTCATAATTAATTCTTTACAAAATGTTAGTAGTAGGAGAGGCGATCGTTCCCGAAGAATTGTTCACCGATTGTTTTATGTGTGATATGGCATCGTGTCGCGGAGCTTGCTGCATCGAAGGCGATGCCGGTGCGCCTTTAGACGAAGAAGAGATTGCTGTTTTAGAAGATATTATCGATGTTGTGAAACCCTATATGACACCGCAAGGCAGAGCCGTAGTAGAACAAAACGGTGTGTTCGATTACGACGAAGCGGGCGGTTTTGTAACGCCGCTTATCGATCAAAAAGATTGTGCCTTTTTAATTAAAGAAGCGGGCATTGCTCGTTGTGCCATCGAAAAAGCGTGGGAAGAGGGAGCGTTGCAACACGTCTCGTTTGATCCCGATTTCAACAAACCCATTTCGTGTTACCTTTATCCCATTCGGTTGTTTTTGCGACCTAACGGATTAACATCGTTACATTATCATCGTTGGGAAATTTGCGAAGACGCCCGAAAATTAGGTAAAGCCAAAAAAGTGTCCATCTTCGAATTTCTCAAAAAACCGTTGATTCGCAAGTTTGGCGAACAATGGTACGAAGAGGTTTTGCGTATTCGCAAGTTGAAGGAATAGTTGTGTGATTTTCAGATAGTTGTTTTTGCTTTCCATTGTTGGAAAGAATGAAAATTCCGAATTTTGTTACAATCGGCGGTTGTTGAATGCTCAAAAAAGTTTAACGAACAGCAAAAATTATTCAACCGAGCCGAAAAATTTTGATAAGAAAGGGTGTAATTAATTATTCCGCCACTAACAAGTTGCAGCCTCGAATATCGCTATGATCGAAGCGGCCAAGAATTTCGAAGGTGCCGTCGGAGAAAGAGTGTCCCAAGTCTTGAGTAGCGATGAAGGCGCACGAATCACGGTTGGCTAAATCGATGATGTTGATGCCGCCGCTTTTGCCCATTTCGGCAGCCGACAAGGGGTCTTCGGCATCGCGAATTAGCACACGCATCCATGGTGGCGTTTGAAAAATGCCGTTGCCCGTAGAATAGGCTTGCGAAAAAAGTTCAGCCATACCATATTCACTATGAATGGTTGCTGTTTGAAATTGTTGTTGCAGTTGGTGATGAATTTCGCTTTTGATCATCTCTTTTCGTCGTCCTTTCATGCCGCCGGTTTCCATCACGATGGTGTGACGCAGCGGCATCGGAAATTGTTCCGAAAAATCCAACAGCGCATACGTTACGCCCAACAGCAACGTTTTTTGGTGCATTTTTTCTAACTCTTCCAATCGCTCTTTCAACAAAGTGTAATCGTTCAAAAACCAACCTGATAGCGGATGATTTCCTTGTTGCATCAGCAGTTTTACCATGTTGATTAAAGATGAGCCTTCGCGTTCTAAATAGGAGGGAAGCAGTGCCAAAATTGCCCACTCTTTCGGGTCGTCATAAAAATAGCGAAAACCTTCCAAACAACTTTTTTCATATAGTTGTAAATCTTTCACATAGTGTTTGCTTGATGTCATGCCGGTGGTTCCGCTACTCGTAAAAACAGTTTGTTCGTGCCATGTTCCGGTAACTACTTTCTGCGTTTTGAAAAATTCGATGGGCAGACACGGAATGTCGGCAACTTGTTGCACCTTTTCAGGAATGCAGCCGACGCCTTGGCAAAAAGCACGATAAATCGGATTGTTTTCAAATTGTGTATGAAACAATGCAATGGCTTGTTTTTGAAAGTCGTATGAGGAAAAACCGTTGGAAAAAATCATGAGGTTAAATTAAAAAAACCGATAAAGCATTTTCTGTGTATGTCAATATTTTGTTTGAAAATTTTGGGCAAAAGTAGTGTTTTTTCAGAAAAGAATATTTTATAAATCACAGTCTCTTTTTTTCCGTTGGTGATGACGTTTGATCAATTGTTCGGCATTTAATTGAGCTCTCGATTTGCTGATGGTTACAAAATAAACGCCAAGGAAAACTAATGCGATTGCAATGCCTTTGTGCCATCCAAAGGTGTCGATACCCATCATTACTGAAAAAACGGCAGCGATCCCCGGTTGCAAATAGCTGTAAATGCTGATGACAGTGGGTCGGATGGTTTTTTGAGCGATAGGAATAAGAATATATCCTATGAATGTAGAAAAAATCAACACATATAAAATTGACAGCCAAACGTCATTAGAAATTGCAGAATAGTTGATGTGGTTAAAAACAGGAATGGCAAAGGGTATATAAATTAGAGAAGGAAACAAAAACATCCATTTCATCAATGTGAAAACCGAGTAGCGTTGAATGACATCTTTAAAAAGTGTCAAATAGCAAACATAGCTCATTTGACCAAAAAAAATAATCAGGTTTCCCCATAAATTACCGCTGCCGAATCCATTATTACTATTGCCCAAAATGAGCACTAAAGCACCGGCAGCACCTGCTCCGATGCCAAGCACTTTTTTTCCGGTGATGGGCTCTTGCAAAAATAAAGCGGCTGCAATCATCGTCAAAATTGGTGTAGTAGAGCAAACGATGGAGGCATCGATGGGTGCTGTAAAATGAAGTCCGTATAAAAAAGTAAATTGGTTAACGGTTACGCCCAAGCACGAAGCCACAAACAGGCACCACATATCGCGACGGTGTACACGTTCGTAAGGGAAAAACAACGATACAAGCCAAAATAGTATGGCGGCTCCAAAAGATCGAATTAAAGTCAGAACAAAGGGTGTGATTTGTGGATCATTTAAGGCAATTTTAGCGATAGAAACATTTAATGCCCAAATGATGTTGGCAGCAAAGATGGAAAGATGTCCCATGTATGGTTTCATAGAAAAAGTGTTGTGTATAGAAAATATTGCAAGATTAACTGTTGATTTTATTGGTTTTATTCACAAAATAAACACCGATAAATACCAATAAAATGGCCATTGCCTTAATACCGCCAAAGTTATCCATTCCCAAAATGATAGCAGCAACGGTAGCCACCACCGGTTGTAAATAATTATACATGCTGATGACGGTGGGTTGTAAAGTTTTTTGTCCGATGGAAATACAAATATAGGCAAAGAAAGTGGCACAAACTACTACATATAAAGTAGATAAAACCACGGGAATAGGAATGGCAGCCACTTGAATTTGAATAATATCGCCGATCGAAAAAGGGATAAAGCTGATCGAAGAAAACAAAAACATCCATTTCATCAGTGTTACCAACGAATATTTTCGGATACCGCTGAAAAGTACTAAATAAGAGGCAAAACCCACTTGTCCCAACAGCACGATTAAATCGCCCCAAATGTTGCCGGCGCTTTGATTAGCAGAAAAATTTCCAAATATCAGCAAAAGGGCACCAACAGCACCTATTAAAATACCGATGGCTTTTTTTCCGGCAATTTTTTCTTTGAGATAAAGCGATGAAACAATCAGTGTAACAATGGGTAATGCTGTACAAACCACCGATGCGTTGATGGGCGAAGTGCGGTGAACGCCGAAAATGAAACAAGCTTGGTTAAGGGTGATTCCCAATATGGAGGCGATGAAAAATTTGAATCCGTCGGCGAACGAAATTTTTTCCTTAGGCGAAAAAAACGACATAAGCCAAAAAAGCAATGTTGAACCGCATACTTGAAGCGTTACCAATGTCAACGATGAAATATGCTCGGTGCTTTGAGCAATTTTGGCAAAAGGCGCATTCAATCCCCAAATAATGTTGGCGATAATCATGGCTATATGTCCCAAGTAGGGTTTCATCGACAAATTTAATTTTTAGGCGGCAAAGGTAACAAAAAGGAATAATGAAGTAAAAAGCAGAATTAAGAATAATTGATATTCAAGAAAAATGTACCAAAAAACAGAAAACGCGAAATCAGAAGTTCTGTTTTTCTCGACACTTTTTGCTGCGTTCATACGAAAAGATCAATAAATTCGTTAAACAACTCTAAAATTGTCATCTATGGATTGCAAAAAACCGAAAATTGCTGTTTATGCCGGTTCCTTTGACCCAATTACCATTGGTCACGAGTCAGTTATTCGGCGGGCGTTACCGTTGTTCGATAAAATCATTGTTGCTATTGGCGAAAACAATTTGAAAAAAAATCTTTTTTCGTTAGAACAAAGAGCCAAATGGATAAAAACCATTTTTGATGATGAACAGAAAATTGAAGTTCAAACATATCAAGGATTAACCGTTGATTTTTGTAGAACATCGGGGGCGAATTTTTTGTTGCGTGGTTTGCGAAATGCTGCCGATTTTGAATTTGAATGTAGCATTGGACAAATCAATAGAAAAATAGGTGATATTGAAACCGTTTTTTTGCTTTCTGAACCCGAATTGTCACCGATTCAATCTTCTATTGTTCGAGATATTTATCAACACGGCGGCAATGTTTCTGCATTCATTTCTCCAAAAATTTGTTTAGAAGAATAGTATGGCTGTAAGGAAAAATCATCTACTTCTATTGGTTTTAACACTTTTTGTTGGTAGCATAGCGGCTCAAACAACCACTATCAGCGGTGTTTTGTATGGTGCCGAAGGTCGCGAAATACTTCTTTTAGAAAGTGCCGATAGATTGACGAAAGAGCCGGTTGTCAAAGCACGACAAACGATTCAATCGGATGGAACTTTCTCTTTTACATTCAATAATGAACAAATTGAGCTGCTAACGTTAATGGTTTCATTTTATCGTATAGATATTTTTGCAGTTCCTCATTTTCATCATCAATTATATGGCGAAAAATTTGTGTACGACGACTATATGAATCCCTTTTTCAATCAACCGTTGCTACCGTTTCAGTTTTCAAAAAACGATACTTTGAACCGATATATCATCGATTTTGAAAAAAAATTGGAGGATTTTGAATATTTTAATTTACCGCAATTGCGCGATGGTCAAAAAGTCTCGTTGTTCGATTCGTTAAATAAAGTTCCTCAAAAATGTCCCGTGTCTTTACGCCCGTTTTTGGAAAAATATATCCATTATACCATTGCAACTCACAAAGTTAATTATTACCTTCAAAAACCTTTTGCATTAGGGAAGCAATTATTATATGCACAAAATCCAGACCCTTACGATTTTTGCTATATGCGATTTTTTAACACGTATTTTGATAATTATTTCCCTAATCATCGGAGCGACATCACTTTGAGAGATATTCAAGATATGATTTCATCGCAACAATCCATCGAGAAATTGTTGGATTATTTAGGCAAAGATTCGCTTTTGATAGATGAAGACCTTCGCGAATTGGTGTGTTTAAAAATCTTAATGGATCATTTTGGCTCACAAAAAGCTACTATTCAAATGATTCAGAAATTGGCACAAAATACGCATTTTGAAAAAAACAGGGTGGTGGCCAATAACATTATCAAAATTGTAACACATTTAAAAACAGGCACCACAGCTCCCGAATTTTCGTTGTTGCAGTCGGATGGAACAATGTTTCATTCTCAAGCATTACGCGGAAAATATTTGTATATCATGTTTTTCAAGACCAATTGTACCGCTTGTTTATTCGAGATGGAGCAGATGCGAATGGTGTATGAAAAAAACAAAGATTTTTTTGAATTTGTGGCAATTTCGTTGGACGATAAAAAATCAGATTTTTTGGCGTTTACCAAACATTATCAATATCCTTGGAAAGTGTTGTATGCGGGCATGAATTACGATTTTGTGCAACAATGGCAAACCAAAAATTTACCATTACAAGCGTTGATTTCCAAAAATTATAAAATAATGGAATATCCCACTTTGAATATTCAAGACGGGATCATTCAAAAGATTGAAAAAATTTCTTGGGATGAAAATCGGTTAAGACGTCAACAAAGACATTAAACCGGTGAAGCACGTTGGCCTATTCTGCTTCACTTTCCGATTTTTTCTCACTGCGTTCCACATCCAATTCTTCGGATCGTTTTTCCCAATTCTCTTTAGCAAATTGTTGCATATCAATTTCTTTATCGTGTTCATCCACAATCTCAAAACCAATGAGCGTTTCAATAATGTCTTCCATGGTTACAATTCCCGAAAAGGTACCGTATTCATCTACAATCATGGCAATCTGCTCTTTTTTGGCAATCAAAGTTTCAAACAAAGATAAAACGGAAAAATTTTCGTAATACACAAAAATATCGCGTTTGAGTTGATAAATGGGAATGCTGTCTTTATTTTCTGAAACCTCCTCTAATACAGTAGTTTTCATAATGTATCCCGTGATGTTGTCCGGATCATTGTGATAAATCAAGATGCGTGAAAAAGGTCGATACTCTTTGTGTTGATACAATTCGTTGACAGTCATGTTCTCAGATGCAACAAAAGCCACCGTTCGCGGAGTCATGATGTCTTTGACTTTGATATCTTTCAAATGAATCAAATTGTTGATGATTTCGCTCTCTTGAGCCGCAAAAATTCCTTCACGTTCACCGATGTGGGTGAGGGCAGCAATCTCTTCGCGACTTACAGTTTGTGTGCTTTTTCGAGAGAAGAATTTTGTAATATATTCAAATATAATGACTAATGGAAAACAAAGATAAATCATAAAATGAATCGTCCAACCGGAAAACGAAATCAATTTTCGCCAATAATTCGATCCAATTGATTTTGGAATAATCTCCGAAAAAACCAAAATTAACAACGTAAGAATAGCAGAAACGACGCCGAAATAAGCTTCGCCAAAAACTTCTGTAGCTTGTGCTCCAACACCAGCTGCTCCCACCGTATGAGCAATGGTGTTCAATGATAAAATGGATGATATGGGACGATCGTTATTGGTTTTGAATTTTTTCAAATACATTGCTCCGCGATTGGAAACGTCGAAAGTTTCCAAATAAGAAGAAGTGGCAGACAACAACACGGCTTCTAAAATTGAGCACAAAAAAGAAATAGACAGTGCTACAATAAGATATACAAAGAGTAAAATCATAATTTTTGGTTTATTGTTCTTGTAATAAATGTTTGGCTGTTTCTATAGTCGATTTTTCGGTTTTATCGCCGCCAATCATTTGAGCGATTTCGGTAATACGTTCTTGATTATTTAAATAACGTGCAGAAATAGAAGTTTTTGTGGTGTTAGTGGTTTTGTAAATGTAAAGATGATTTTTTCCGCAGGCAGCGATAGACGGTAAATGTGTGATGGTGATGATTTGCTTTTTTTCAGCAATTTTTTGCAACATGGCGGACACTTTGGTGGCAACACTTCCTGATATTCCGGTATCAATTTCATCAAAAATAAATGTAGAAAGGGGCAATGATTCGCTAATTAAATATTTGATGGATAGCATAATACGAGACATTTCGCCGCCGCTTGCCACTTTTTTAATTTCGTTAGGAGAAATGCCGCGATTGGCAGAAAACAAAAACGAAATTTGATCGATACCATGTTCACAAGGTGCTATGGGCTGTGCCTTAATGATTAATTGCGCTTCGGGCATACCCAACGATTGTAATAATTGCGTCATTTGTTGTGCCATGACTGGAAAAAGTGCAGAACGTTGTTCGCTGAGGTTTTTGGCTTCTGTGTTCCATTTAACTTCTTCGTCAGCAATTTGATGTTCCAATTGTTGAACCTCCAAAGCCAATGTTTCGCTATTGTAACAAGTCTCTTGATATTGTTGCAAAAGGGTTAGTAAATCATCGCTGCTCGAAACGTGATATTTGAAAATCAAATTGTTGAGTACGTCTAACCGTTGTATCGATTTTTCTAATTGTTCAGGATCAGATTCCAACGTGGATGATAAATTCTCTGCCTCTAAAGCGATGTCTTTAAGCTCAATAGCGCATTGATTTAAACGCGTGCCTAACGAAATTATTCGCTCGTCGTCCACATGAAATTTTTTGCTTTCCGATACCAATTGTTCTAAATTGCCCACAATGGGCGACTCATCAGATAATAATTGAAAATGAATCTTTTCCGACCATTGCAACAAACTATCGGATTGCGAAAGCAGTTGCAACGACTGTTCTAAATTTTGCGTTTCGTGCGGTTTTATCCGACATTGTTCCAATTCATTCACTACAAAATGACGATACTCTTGCTCGCGTAATAATTGTTGCAAAGTGCTTTTCTTTTCCGATAAACTGTCTTTCAACTGACGAATAGCGTAAAAATGAGTTTCTAAACGGGCAGCATTTGTTTCTAATTTTCCAAATCGATCTACCACATTCAGCTGAAACAGATTATTTTGTAGCGCTAAAGTTTCGTGTTGTGAGTGAATATCTACCAAAAAACGACCTATCTCTTTAAGGCAGTTAGCCGATACCGGTGTGTCGTTTACAAATATTCGGGAGCGACCTCCAACTGCCATTTCGCGACGAATGATAGTTTGCGGAAGGAAATCGAGATCGTTTTTTTCAAAAATAGCCGGCAATTCCGGTGCATTAAGTTGAAAGGTGCCTTCAATGACACATTTTTGTTGGGCATCGAAAAACATTTTTTGATCGAAACGATCGCCCAAAAGCTGAGCCAATGCTCCAATGACTACCGATTTTCCGGCACCTGTTTCGCCGGTAATGACGGTAAAACCATCTGAAAACGACAAATGGAGCTCGTCAATCAAAATATAATTTCGAATATATAATTGGGTTAGCATTGTTTCTTTTGCATCAATGAAAAAATAACGTTTGCAAAAGCGATTATTTTCCGCCTAATCCGCCTCCTCCACTTGTTGATCCGGATGTTTTAATGGCGTTATAAGTGGATGAGTTAGCCGGGTCAATGCGGTTCATAATCTCTATGACTTTGTTTTTTTCGTAGTCGGTGCCTTCTTTGAAAATATTGACAATTTCGTCTCTTTTAGCATCTAAAAACATTTGTACCAAATAGATACCGGGGCGTGCTTCATATACTTTTCGCAGCGATTCTAATGCAATCAAAACATTGCCACGACCCGTATTGACATTGTCTGCCATAACATCCAAGCCTTCGCGGTGATATTGATACAAAAAACTATGAATATCGCGGTAGGTGGTATTGGTGATGTGTTCGCAAATACCGTAGCGACTTTTATCGCCGTCATTAGAGTTCCAACCGGGTTCACGTGAGGTTTGTGCTACGTTGATAATATTTTGTGCTTTACTGAAAAAAGGCGATCCGCCGCTATTTTGGTACGTGTCGAAAGTTATTCCAAGACAATAATTAACATAAAAAGCAATAATGGAAACGATATTGGTAGTATAGCTGTTTTCGATGAATTGAATTGGCTCAAACTCGTTGAAATAGAATTTGATATCTTTATCCTTGAAATTAAAAATCGGACTATTATAGTTGGAGTGATAGATCAAGCGCCGCATCACCACCGTCATGCTTCCCGAAAAATCGTTCGTGGAGGCACGATCGGCAATTTGAATGGAAAAAGTAATTTCAAATCGCTCGTTTTGAGTGACGTTATAGGGTGTCCATTTACGATTGTTTGCCCATTCCATCAAAGATCGTTGCATGGTGTTGTAAATATCGCGGTCGGTTCCTTGTACTTGAGAGGCAGAAACGGAAATATTGCATAATACATCTTGTGCTTTGAGATTTCCGATAAAACCCATGGCAAAAAATAATATATATATTAGTAACTTTCTCATAATTAATTTGATAATAAGTTCTCGATCGTGTTAAGAATATCTTGTGCTACTAAATGTTTCGATTTTTTGTCGAAATGTTGTTCCTTGCCGTCGGGAAACAAAATAGTGATTTCGTTGGTGTTGCATCCAAAACCTGCCCCCGGTGTTTTGGCATCGTTGAGAACAATGAAATTCAGGTTTTTAGCAGCCATTTTTTGCAAAGCGTGTTCGCGGTGTTTTTCAGTCTCTAATGCAAAACCCACTAAAATTTGATGGTCTGTTTTAAGTTTTCCTAAAGTGGCTAAAATGTCGGTTGTGGGTTTCAAGCGAATAATCGGAGCTTCTTCTGAATCATGTTTTTTGATTTTCTGTTCGGCCACTTCCATGGGCGTAAAATCAGCAACAGCGGCTGCTTTGATGGCTATGTCACAA
Source organism: Bacteroidales bacterium (assembly GCA_028710155.1). Lineage (GTDB taxonomy): Bacteria > Bacteroidota > Bacteroidia > Bacteroidales > WRLA01 > WRLA01. The sequence goes on from JAQUSR010000011.1 coordinate 10,206, forward strand.
TCAGAAAAATGTTGTAAACACGCTGTTTCCATCTCTTTTGCTGTTTTGGTTTTCACCACTTTAATGTTGGAATAGGATGGATATGATTCGATGGCGCCACAAATCAAGGTTACGTCTGCTCCTCTGGCGGCAGCTTCTTCGGCAAGGGCGATTCCCATTTTACCGGAGGAATAGTTTCCGATAAATCGAACGGGATCTATGGGTTCAAAGGTCGGACCGGCGGTAACCATAATTTTTTTCCCGTGGAGTTTTCCTTCTTTAGAAAAAAATGTTTCAATTTGTTGAATAATGATTTCCGGCTCTTCAAAACGTCCGGCACCCACCAAACCGCTGGCTAATTCTCCCTCTTTCGGTGCAATGATCTGATGGCCGCGTTGTTGCAACAAGTGTAGATTGTTTTGTGTCGCCTCGTGCTGAAACATATCTACATCCATGGCAGGAGCAATCATTACGGGACATTTTGCCGAAAGGTAGGTGGTGAGCAGCAAATTGTCGGCAATGCCGTTAGCCATTTTTGCTATGGTATTGGCTGTTGCTGGTGCAATTAACAATAAATCGGCCCACAATCCCAAACTGACATGCGAGTTCCAATCTCCGTTTTCCGGTTGGTAAAAATCGACCATAATCGGGTGCTTGGAAAGCGTTGCCATGGTCAGTGGAGTGATAAACGCTTTTGCTAAAGGAGTCATCACCACACGCACTTCGGCACCGGCTTTCACTAGTCCTCTGACTAACAACGCCGCTTTATAGGCGGCGATGCTTCCGGTAACTCCCAAAACGATATGTTTGCCTTGCAGCATAAAAACCAATTAGAAGTTGGAATCGTTAACGGGATTTTTAAAGTATAGTTTGTCGTGTTCGTATTCCCAAATAGCCATTAATGTCGGTTTAGGAAGACGTTCGTAAAATTTTGCGATTTCAATTTGTTCTTTGTTTTCAAACACTTCGTCTAATGAATCGCTGGTGATCGAAAAATCGTAAATTCTTTCATTCAACTCTTTTTTTAATGACGTTGAAATTTGATCGGCACGTTTCGAGAGAATGGCTACGGTTTCATAAACATTGTTGGTGCCTTTCGAAAACTCACGCATGGTGCGTGTGATGGCAGCGTTTTCGGTTTTAATCTTTTTAAAATCCATTTTTTTATAATTATGATTGTTGTTTTATGACACTATTTTCCTGTTCGGAATGCTTTTTTTGATTTTTGCGTTGTTTGGGATGATCGATTTTTTCCACGGCAAGTGTCGCCAAATTTTTCAATTTAGTAGCATCTTTCATAAATTTGCTGTCGGGATAGTTGGCAACAAAATCGTAATAAGCATCCAAACATTTTTGATAACGCTCTTTTTTCTTGGAATGAATGCTGTTAATAGCAAAATGGTAGTAGGAACGAACGATGCTAAAGTTGCTTTCTTCGGCAAATTCGGTGTTGGGATATTCATTCATCAGATTTTCAAAACAAACTACCGCAGCTTCATATTCCATGGTGTGATAGTATAATTTGGCAATTTCAAAATCTTTTTTTGCCAGCTTTTTGACCAATTCGTCCACAATTCGGTTGCATTCGTCTTTGCGGTTACTATTGGGAAATCGATTCATAAAGTATTGAAATCCTTCTATCGCCTCTTTGGTTTTGGTTTGATCTAACGAATATTTAGGCGACTGTTTTGAGGTGCAAAGGGCCGACATAAAAGAACATTCCTCGGCATCTTTGTTCATTGGGAAACTTTTGGCAAAAAGCTCAAAATAATATCCGGCTAACAAATAGTCGTCTTGTTCGTAATAACAAAATGCTTGATAATAGGTGATGCGTTCACCGCGTGCCGTGCCTCGATATACAGCATTTAATTGTTCAAAGAGCTGTAATGCACGATAATAGTCTTTTTTATTGTAATATGCAATGGCTGCCTCATATTTCAGATCATTATCAGTACTTTTTACGAGTTTTGAATGATTACTACAACCCGTAATTAAAAGTATTACAACAAGATATAAGGCTATTCGTCCTTTTTTAAACATTGTGCAAAGGTATATATTTTAATAAAATGTACAACGTTATTTTTTACATTTTATTGAACGAAATGAAGGTTCGATGAAATTTATCGATATTAATCAGATATTCAGTTGATTGAATTGCTTATTCTTTGCTATTCATGGATATTTCAAAGGGTGTTGTCAGCGGGCTTTTTTCTGTGTCGGATGGTTGCGGAAAAACGGCCGAAAATGTGGGACAAGATAAACATCCTTTCTTTTTTTTGGAGGGTTGATAACGATGTGTCGAAGCACATGAACTTAGCAATAGGATAATCATCAATAAACAGATATATAGCGTGTTGATCTTTTTTTTCATGGGGTGATAGATTGAAATAATACTTGAAAACGAAAGGGCCATCGAAGAATTTTTTATTGGGGATAGGCTAACACAAATTTGGTTACGGGTTCTGCCAATTCGCGAAGGTTCATTTGGTCGGTGGCATCAGCCATATCAACAATGTCGCCGTTTTTACGAACAATGAGAATGCTGTCTTTTTCCAAATCATAAATTTTGTTGGAAACGGTTTCGTTGATGAAAAAATAATCTAATTCATCGGGTTGTAAATCAAATTTTTGTATGGTTTTTTTACGTATTTGTTCCACATATTCATCGGAAAAAACGTTGTTGTTCATCTCCACTTTATACAATTTTCGATTCATCAACGATCGACTAAGAAACGATAGAATTTTGTCGGGATGTTGTTGCCAAACTTTGATGCAAGTAAAAATATCGTAGTCGTCCAATAAAGAAAATTGTTCCAAAACTTGTGGGTCTTTGTGAAAATCTTGAATATGAATATGATGGGTGAAAAAAAAGTGTAATGCAGGAGTGGTAAAAACGGTGATGTGGTTCATGATTAATTCGTTGACGCGTTGTAATACTTTGATGAGCAGCATTTCTGCCGAAACAACCGTTTTGTGCATATACACTTGCCAATACATTAATCGGCGCGATACTAAAAAGTTTTCCAACGAATAAATCCCTTTTTCTTCTACTACTAATTGTTGGTCAATTACATGAAACATTTTGATGATGCGTTCGCTGCCGATGATGCCTTCCGATACACCCGTGAAAAAACTATCGCGTTTTAGATAATCCAAACGATCAACATCTACTTGACTAGATACCAATTGATGTAAAAAATGTTTTTCGTAATCTCCCGAAAAAACGGCTTTTGCCATTGTCAATTTTCCTTGAAATTCTTGGTTGAAATAATCGAAATAACAATTAGAGATTTCTTCGTGGCTAGTGTCGGCAACGATGGAATGTTCCAAAGCATGCGAAAAAGGGCCGTGTCCGATATCGTGAAGCAAAGTGGCAATCACGGTGGCTTCCTCTTCTTCGGGCGAAATGTCGATGTTTTTCAACCGCAAAGTGTCGATGGCTTGCATGGTCAAATACATGGCTCCCATCGAGTGTTGAAAGCGAGTGTGCATTGCTCCCGGATAAACCATACATGACATAGCCAATTGTTTGATACGGCGCAATCGTTGCACATAAGGATGTTCAATCAAAGCAAAAGGTAGTCCGGCGGGAAGGTTGATGAATCCGTGAACGGGGTCATTAATGATTTTTTGGGGAGGCAACATATAGGATCTGAAAATTTTTGAATCGGACTTAAAAAAGTAAAAATATTAATCAAGAAAAAAATGTAGAGATGGTTACATCCATTTTTTCCGTTTGAAATAAAACATAAAACCAAAAAATACACCTACCATCACCAAAATTATAAAAAGAAAAGCATAGGGGTTTTTCCCGAAAGGTAAATCAACATTCATTCCGTAAATTCCAGAAATCAAAGTCATAGGCATCAAAATGGACGAAATGAAAGTGAGGATTTTCATGATTTCGTTGGTGCGGTTGGCTTGCATAGAATCAAATGTTTTGGAAAAACCTTCAATCAATTCCGAATAATCTTCAATTAAGTCCCACATTTTGTTGTAGGCATCCAAAATGTTGCCCCAATAATCTTCCATGTTTTCGGCATAACCTTCGATGGTTCCTTTTTCTAATCGTTGAAACAATAAAAGTTGAGGTTTGAAAATGGTGTTCAGTTGAATAATATTTTTTCGGGTTACAGAAATATTTTCGATGGTTTTAACCGATTTTCTATCAAAAAGGTAGCGACCGGCACCATCCACTCTGTCGCCTACGCGCCGAATAACACCGTAGGTGTGTTTCATCATAAATTCCAAGATGAAATACAACAAAGCATCAGAAGTGGCAATTTCGAGGTCTTCTTTTTTATCGATACGTTGTCGTGTGTCGCGAAATTTGTCGGAGATAATCCAATCGGCACGTCCCATTGTGATAATAAAATCTTCCCCCCAAAAAATTTTGTCTTCGCGGGTTTTGATGAAAGTGTTGGATTGATCGAAAACGGGAAAATGCAGAATCAAAAAGTAATAATCGTCGTAGGTATCAATTTTTGGACGTTGGTTTAAAAGTGATCGACAATCTTCAATATCTAATTCATGAAAATGGAAGGTTTCTTGAATATAAAGGAAATCGTCCTCTGTTGGATTTACTAAGTGGTGCCACCGAATGGTGCCGATTTTGATAGTTTCTATCATGATACCCTCCCTTTTTATGCAATCAAAATTCTACATGCCTATTCTATATTTTTAGAAGGCTGCAAAGGTATGATTTTTGAATTAAGTTTCCAAAAAATTCACTTTAAAAAAATTTTTTCTAGGAAAAACGCAAAAATCATGTTAAATAAACAGCTTTTGTAATACTTTTGCAAGTTGTTTTTAAACCCTTTTTTATGTCTGAAGAACTGAACCTTGTATCGGATCTTGCTTTAATTTTAATTTCTGCCGGAATTATCACCATTATCGTAAAATTGCTCAAACAACCGTTGGTGTTGGGTTACATCATTGCAGGCTTTTTGGTCGGACCGCATTTTAAATTGTTTCCCACTGTTATCAATCAAGCCAACGTAGAACAATGGTCTGAAATTGGTATCATTTTCTTACTCTTTGCGTTAGGTCTTGAATTTAGTTTCAAAAAATTGCTAAAAATGGGTAGCTCTGCATTCATTGCGGCGGGTATCGAAATTGTAGCGATGCTTATTATCGGATTTCTAACGGGTTTCTTTTTGAAATGGTCTTCAATGGAAAGCATTTTTTTGGGCGGTATGCTCGCCATGTCATCCACCACCATCATTATCAAAGCTTTTGACGATTTGGGTTTGAAACGCCAACGTTTTGCAGATTTCACGTTGGTTATTCTTATTATTCAAGATTTAGTGGCTATTGTGATGATGGTTTTGCTTTCAACAGCAGCGGTCAGTCAAAAATTTGCCGGCATGGATATGTTGAATTGTATCATTAAACTAATGTTTTTCTTGATATTGTGGTTTGTTACCGGCATTTCTGTCATCCCGACATTTTTTCGAAAAACCAAAAAATATATCAACGATGAAACGCTGCTGATTATCGCCATCGGTTTATGTTTTGGAATGGTGGCTTTTGCCAATTATGTGGGTTTTTCATCCGCACTCGGTGCTTTTGTGATGGGCTCTATTTTGTGTGAAACAATAGAAGGAGAACGTATTGAAAAACTCATTAAGGGAATCAAAGATCTGTTTGGAGCTGTTTTTTTTGTTTCGGTGGGCATGATGGTTGATCCCAAAATTTTAGTCGATTATTGGGGAACAATTTTGATTATCACACTGATTACCATTGTTGTAAAAGCATTCGTTTCGACAAGCGGTGTGTTGATTTCCGGTCAATCATTGAAAATTTCCATTAAAACAGGTTTCAGTTTGGCTCAAATTGGTGAGTTTGCTTTTATTATTGCAGCTTTGGGTGTTTCGTTGGGAGTGATGCAGAAATTTATCTATCCGGTAATTGTTGCCGTATCGGTCATCACAACATTTACCACGCCATATTTTATTCGCGCTGCTCATCCTTTTTATAATTGGTTTTATAAAAGACTCTCCGTTAGAGTCAAAGAACGTTTGGATAATTATCAAATTAAAGAAAATCAAAAAAAAGAAGTGAACGATTGGAAAACTATTATCAACATCTCGTTAGCACGAACTATCGTTTTTTCGGTGGTGAGTTTTGCCGCCGTTTTTGTCTCTTTCCAATATTTATATCCCTTCGTTTTAGATAAATTTTCCGATAATATTCCGATGTTTGTATGCAAATTAATCAACGCCTCCGTTACGCTTATTTTTATCTCTCCGTTTTTGTATGGATTGATGATTAATACATCTTCTACCAAAAATAGTTACGCCCGCTTGTGGGATGAAAGCAAACTAAACAGAACTGTGATTTTGGCATGGATGCTGATTCGCATGTTCATTGCACTCTTTTTTGTGATTCTTGTTCTCACCAAAACGTTCAATTTTACCGGTTTTATCGCCTTTATTATCGCTTTTGGAATCGTAATGTTTATTTTGATTTCACGAAAAGCTTTCCGCCGACATTCCAAAATGGAAGAAAATTTCTTTCAAAATCTGAATGCAAAAGCAGAAGACACAGATGATCAAAATAATTCGGAAGAATACGAATAATGTCATACTATTTCTTGAAAAACTATTCGCTTCTCCGTTTTCATTTTAACTATTTTCAATATGGAACATATCCCCTCCGAACACAACAAAGAAGAATATCCGCCGATGCACACAGCCGAGCATATTCTCAATCAAACGATGGTTCGTATGTTTGGTTGTCCTCGATCTCGCAACGCCCACATCGAAAGAAAAAAATCGAAATGCGATTATCTCTTATCCGAAGCACCTTCCGATATTCAAATTGCTGCCGTTGAACAAAAGGTGAACGAAATTATTGCACAAAATCTGCCCGTAACCATTTCTACGGCAACCATTGACGAGGCTTCTCATGATGTCGATATTAGTAAATTGCCCGAAGGAACCACCGGAACGATCCGATTGGTGAAAATCGGAGACTATGATGTTTGTGCTTGTGCCGGTGCACACGTGCGAAATACTGCCGAAATAGGTCGTTTTCATATTTTATCACACGATTTTGAAAATGGTCGATGGCGTGTTCGGTTTAAATTGGAGGAATAAAAATTTTATTTCCAATCATTCAGCATTTTATGAAAATTCCCGTGTATCATATTGCCGCTTTTACCGATCATCCGCTCGGTGGTAATCCGGCGTGTGTAGTGCCGTTGCAAGAATGGATGTCGGATGAAAAAATGTTGCAAATTGCCCGACAAAATGCAATGCCTGAAACGGCATTTTTTATAGCGAATCGAAAAAAAATTGCGTTACGTTGGTTTACACCCGACATTGAAATGGATTTATGTGGTCATGCAACGCTGGCAACGGCTTTTGTTATTAAAACTATTTTGCAAGCACCCAAAGACGAACTTGTGTTTGAAACCGTGGAGGGCGACCTCAAGGTAACTTTTCAAGATTCATGGGTGGTCCTTCATTTTCCTACGCGATTACCGCATCCTGCTTCTTTACCGGATGTTATTCGTTTGTCGTTGAACATTTTACCAAAGCAAGTACTAAAAGCACGTGATTACGTATTAGTGTATGATCACGAATCGGATATTAAGAATTTGGTGGTCAATCGATCAATTTTCGATCAAATCAACCTTGATCCGGGCGGTGTCGTTGTTACGGCTGTCGGCAACGATTGCGATTTCGTTTCTCGGTTTTTTACACCGCAAGCCACCATTTTGGAAGATCCTGTAACCGGATCGGCACATTGCTCACTCATTCCATATTGGAGTGAAGTTTTACACAAAAAATCGATGATAGCCCGACAATTATCCCGAAGTCAAGGAACGTTGAGGTGTGTGAATGAAGACAATGGTGTGTTGATTGGAGGAACCGCCGTTCACATCAAAACGGAAATTTTAGAGATGTAATAAAAATCTATTTTTTATGTTATCATGTTGTGTCAAATCCATCAAGAAGAGAGAAAGTGTTTTTTTACTGCTTTTTTACCCCGTTTTTTGTAATTTAGCACCCCAATTTTAATAGTATATGAAAAAAAATCTATTTCGGTTTATTATATTGATATTCACATTTATAGCATTCTTTTTTCCCGCCAAAAGTCAACATTTTGCAGCTAAAGTCGATACCGCCGGTGTGTTGTGTGAATCTACTTTTAATGATGTCTTTTTTAATATCCAACAAATCACTCCCGAACAAACGCTCCGTCTTTATGGCTTTAGATTTGTCATTTTATATGATCATCATCATGTTACCTTCGATTCCATCTCGTATGTTCATGGAGCTTTTCGCGATAGCCTGATGTATGAAGCCGTAGAAGATACCGTTTTTTTACAAGTTAATTCTATCGCTAATCCCAATCCGTTTGATTCGGGAACATTGTTTAAAATCTGTTTTACAGGCGTAGAGCGTGGGTTGACACAAATTGGTTTTGTGGAATCGGATTGCTATATTTTGGCTGAAAACGAAACATCGGTTACTATGGAGTTTGAACCGATTAAACTGTTGGTGTATCAAGGTTATATCGATGCCTTTTTGGAACAAACCAATTGGGGCTGCTCTTACGAAAATAAAGGACAAGCCTATATTTCCATTTTGGATGGAATTCCTCCGTATCAATACGAATGGAAAACATCATTTATTCAACGCGATACCTTTGCACAAGGTCTTTCGGGCGGAACGCAACATGTGTGGGTGACTGACGGCAATCGTTGTAAATATGATCAAACGATCGAAATAGGCGTTTTGCCGGCACCAAAATTTGAATGGGAAATGACACCGGATCCGGCTGTTATCGAAAAACTTATTAAATTTAATGTTACTGATCCGGGCGATGGAATGAATTGGTATTGGGAGATTGTAAAAAGCGGTGGACAAGACACTATTCGCTGCGATGACGATGATGTTGATTTGTTGTCGTGCAACACTTCAACAGAATATATTTTTTATGAAGCCGGTGAATATATCGTAAAACTCTCTGCCAATAACGCCGATGCCTGCGATACAACCATTGAAAAGGTCATCACGGTGTTACCTATAGAGTTGGAATTTAAAAATGTGATTACTCCTGATAGAAATCGGTTCAAAATTCAGATTAGCGGGAAAGAAGATATTCCCCTATCCGATGTGTTTTCTGAACATGAATTAATCGTCTATAATCGCGTTGGAAAAGTAGTGTATAAAACCACCGATTTTTCGCATGAAGGATGGGATGGCGATAATTTAGGCGATGGCACCTACTATTATGTGTTGAAGGCAGAAACTTTAAAAGATAAATATTATTATCGTGGAAATTTAGTGATTTTGGGAAAACAATAATTAAATATCATTTATGAAAAATTCGATTCGAAAAATTGCCGTATGTTTTATGGCATTGTTTTTAAGTGTTCAAGCCGCTAACGCTTGCACGAACTTTATTATTACAAAAGGAGCCTCTGTCGATGGTTCTACCATGATTAGTTATGCCGCCGATTCACACGTGTTGTATGGCGAGTTGTATCATTGGGCTGCGGCAACCTATCCCGCCGGCACCATGTTGGATGTTTATGATTGGGATTCAGGAAGATATATGGGAAAAATTCCACAAGTCGATTCTACATGGAACGTAATCGGAAACATGAATCAATGGCAATTGGCTATTGGAGAAACCACTTACGGCGGCTTGGAAGGAATGGCGGATTCTACTGCCATTATGGATTACGGAAGTTTGATTTACATCACATTACAACGCGCTAAAACGGCTCGCGAAGCCATTTACACGATTGTAAAATTGGTGGAAGAATTTGGCTATTTCAGCGCTGGTGAATCATTTTCCATTGCCGATCCCAACGAAGCATGGATTTTTGAAATCATTGGAAAAGGTGTTAAAATGGTCACCGATAAAAAAGGACAAACCTATAATGCCAATAAAGGTGCTTTGTGGGTAGCACGCCGCGTTCCCGATGGCTACGTTTCGGGTCATGCCAATCAAGCTCGTATTACCACCTTCCCGTTAGCCGGAAAAAAAGTCATCAACAGCATTACATCCAAAGAATTAGATAAAATTTTTAATCCCGAAGTGGAAACCGCTTATGCAGACGATTTAATTACATTCTCGAAAGCGAACGGTTTTTATGATGGTCCGGACGAAAAATTTTCATTCTCCGATGTTTATAATCCGGTGACTTTTGACGGCGCCCGCTTTTGCGATTTACGCGTTTGGACGATGTTCAACAAAGTAACCGACAACATGGACCAATATTGGGGTTATGCTACCGGACGTGATATTAAAAGAGTAAAACCTTATGTGGAAGGACAACCGCAAACTCCGGAAAATTTCCCGACCAATAGAATGCCTCTTTGGGTGCTTCCCAAAGGCAAAGTGAGTGTTGAAGATATGTTTGGTTTTATGCGCGACCATCTCGAAGGAACAGAGTTGGATATGTCGAAAGATATCGGAGCCGGTCCGTTTGAATGCCCTTATCGTTGGCGTCCTATGACATGGAGCGTTGACGGCGTTGATTATATTCACGAACGTTGTGTAGCCACTCAACAAACGGGTTTTTCTTTCGTTTCGCAAAGTCGTAGCTGGATGCCGATACAATTAGGCGGAATTATTTGGTGGGGTGTTGATGATGCTGATGGTACCGTTTATTGCCCGATGTACACTTGTATGACTAAAGTGCCGTTTTGTTTTGCACAAGGCAATGGTTCAATGAGTGTTTTTAGCGAAACATCCGGTTTCTGGATTTTCAATCAAGTAACCAATTTGGCTTATACCAAATACAATTTGATTCACCCGGAAATTGCTGCAAAACAATATGCCTACGAACATAATTGGGTTACCAAAGAAATTCCCAATAATGATAAAACCGTTCAACTGTTGATGAATTCTGACCCGAAATTAGCTGTCGAATATTTGACGCAATTTTCTAACAAACAAGCAGAAATATTAGTGAATGATTGGAAAAATTTCTACAAAGAATTGTTCGTTAAATATTTAGACGGAAATTTAAATAAACCGAATAAAAAACCGGATGGATATCAATATTATCCTATTGATAGTCAACATCCAAAATATAGCGAGGAGTTTTATCGAATCATTATTGAAAAAACGGGCGATCAACTGAAAGTCTATTAAAAAATAAGAGGCACTAACAAAAAAAACAGGTTAACCCTGTTTTTTTTGTTTAAAGTCACTCTTGCGATAAAATGACACTAACATAATCGATTTTTCCGCCTAAGGGCGGATTGAGCTTTTTGACTTCTATTTTGATTTGTTGTACCGGAAATTCTGCAGAGATAGCTTGAATGATGCGATGTGCCACATGTTCTAACAAGCGGGAAGAAACCGCCATTTCGCGTTGAATAGTAGCATAAACCGATTGATAATTAACGGTTTTTGATAAATCATCGGTTTGCTCGGCTTCAGTAGTGTCTGCTTGCATAGAAACATCTACCAAAAAACGCGTCCCGATTTTTCGTTCTTCTTCAAAACAACCGTGATAGGCATAAAATTCCATACCTTGAATGGTGATTGTTGACCTCATAACTCCGACTTTTTATTAAAAAATTATGTAGGCGAAGGTAATCTATTTCGAGCTACGAATGTAACTGAAAAAACTGACACGTTTTCATTTTTGTCGGAATATTTTCATCAAAATGATTACTTTTGCACCAAACAAATTCAAAAAAATGGCAAACGGACTTAACAAAGTAATGTTATTGGGAAATTTAGGGAAAGATCCTGATATACAAGTTCTTGACAGCGCTGTCAAAAAAGCGTCTTTTTCATTGGCAACTTCCGAAACCTATCGCGATAAAGAAGGTGCGCGCGTTGATAAAGTGGAGTGGCATAATATTGTAGTTTGGAGAGGATTGGCTGAAACTGCAGAAAAATATTTGCATAAAGGATCAAAAATTTATTTGGAAGGAAAAATCAGAACACGCAACTATCAAGATCAAACCGGTGCAACACGCTATATTACAGAAATTGTAGGCGATAGTTTTATTATGTTGGATCGAAAAGAAGATAATGGTGACGGTTTTGCTTCCAATGCATCTGTCGAATCAAAATCAAAAATGGCGGCTCCGGCGTTTACACCGATGAACAACGACCCGTTTGTTTCCAATGATCCCTTAAACACTCCGATTTCTTCACCGGACGAGGATTTGCCGTTCTAAAAAAGAGACAACTACAACAACAGAAACTATTAATGAAGCATTAATGGTTTCTGTTGTTTTATTAGATGAATAATGATGATGAATATGCTTGAAATTGGCTTAGCCGGAGTGATGTTGCTGTTGACTTATGCAGTTATCGCCGGTGTCGAAAAAGCCCTTTTTTCACTTTCGATGTTTCAAATCGTTCAGTTAAAAGATGAAGACGATCATCGTTCCAAAATTTTATCTCAATTATTGGAACATTTTGGACGCGTTTATACCACAGTGCTATTGGTGAAATTTTTGATTGTGTTTTTGATAGCGGCACTATCGGTCGTGGCATTAAATGAAAGCGGATTAACTACATTATCGATTATTGCGATGGACATAGTCATCATTGCAATAACAGAATTTGTGGTTTCTATTCCGGCACAACGCAATTCGGCGGGATTGGTTCGTTTTTCAGTTTATCCGTTATTATTGTTTTACTATATTTTTTTCCCGATTACTTGGTTGTTAACCAAAATATTAGGAAAAAAATTCCGCAAGCAAGCCGCCAATATCTCTTTAGAAGAAATTTCCGATGTGATCGAAAAGACCGATTTAAGCAGCGAAACTGATCAAGATGAAGCCAATTTGCTCAAAGGCGTTGTTCGCTTTAGCGATATTGAAGCCAAATCGGTGATGAAAGAGCGAATTATGGTAACCGCTATCGAAAAAAGCAGTTTGTTTGAAAATGTATGGCAAACAATTACCGAATCGGGCTATTCGCGTTTTCCGGTGTATGAAGAAAACTTAGATCATATTGTAGGTGTTTTAGTTTTGAAAGATTTACTGCCGCTTATTAATGGAACCGAACAAGGGCAGTGGCAAACCAAAATTCGTCCGGCATTATTTGTGGAAGAAGATGCCAAAATTGATGATTTGCTGCCGATTTTTCAGTCTAAGAAAAACCATTTTGCCATTGTAGTGGATGAATATGGCGGAACATCGGGTATTATTACCTTAGAAGATATTTTAGAAGAAATTGTCGGTGAAATTACCGATGAATCGGATAATGCTGAAGAAGAACAAATCGGTGTGAAAATCGATGAACATCAATGGGAGTTTGAAGCCAACACCTCGATCAACGATTTTTGTAAAGTGCTGAATTTGGAAGAAGATTTTTTTGAAACCGTTCAAGGTAATGCCGAATCGTTAGGCGGTTTAGTGTTGGGGCTATGCGGCACTTTTCCCGATGTCGGACAAGAGGTTTCTTTTAAAAATATTACCCTCATCGTTGCCGAAACCGATGATCGTAGAATTCAAAAAATTAAAGTTGTAATTCAATAAAATGGGCAAAAAAATTTTGTTCATCGGATGGTGCTTGTGTGGTTTGATGAGTTGCTCCAACAACGAGCAACCGAAACCAAAAGGGTATGTGCGTATTACTTTGCCCGAACACGCTTATCGCCTTTGCGATACCACCTCTTTTATGACCTTTCGTTGTGCGACCTCGGCTCGAGTTGTCATTGATCCGCTGCATCAACATATTAACGATTTTATTAATATCGAATACCCGTCCTATAAAGCAACCATTCATTTGAGTTACAAACCCATCACCAATAACTTCGATACTTTGACCGAAGATGCGCGAACAATGGCGATTAAACATATTCAAAAAGCAGATGCCATTCGACAAACCATCATTGAAGATGACGAAAAACAATTATATGGTATTATTTATGATATTGCCGGATCATCGGTAGCTTCTCCTTGTCAATTTTTTATCACAGACACCACACAGCATTTTTTGCGAGGTGCCTTATATTTTAATGTGGTACCCAACAACGATTCGTTGGCTCCGGTGATTGATTTTATACGAACAGATATCGATTCATTAATTCATCAAATTCGATGGAAATAACCAAACGACAAAAATGGTGATACCAAAAAATAAAATCTTACCTACTGTTTTTGTTACCGGCGGAACCGGTATGTTGGGGTCGCATTTGTTGCTCTATTTGCTACAAAACGGCTATTCCGTTCATGCCTTGAAACGTAAAAATTCCGACTTATCGTTGATTCAACGGGTTTTTCATTATTATTCGGACGAAGCAGATGTGTTGCTGCAAAAAATAATTTGGTGTGATGGCGATGTGTTACAACCCAAAACTATCGAAGATGCCATGCAAGGTTGCTCGTTAGTGTGTCATACTGCAGCTTTAGTCTCTTTTCATCCGGAAGATCATCAAAAAATGATGAAAATCAATATCGAAGGAACCAAAAATGTGATGAAAACCGCTTTAAAAATGTCGGTTCAAAAAGTGGTGCATGTGAGCAGTATTGCCTCTTTTGGACGGGCTAACTCCTCGGGTTTTGTAGATGAAAGTTGCCATTGGACCGATGATACCAATAGCAGTTGTTATTCTATCAGTAAATATGAAAGCGAAAAAATTGTTTGGGATTATTATCAACAAGGACTTAAAGCGGTGATTGTCAATCCGTCTGTGATTATCGGAGCCGGCGATTGGCGCAAGGGTAGTGCTCAGTTGATAACTACGATGTATCGCGGATTAAAATTTTACACACAAGGCATCAACGGTTATGTAGATGTTCGCGATGTGGCTCAAGTGATGATTGCGTTGCTGGAAAATTCAGTAGTAGGAGAACGGTTTATCCTTAATGGCGGAAATTTGACGTATCAAACATTGTTTACGTATATGGCTGACGGTTTAAAAGTTCAGCCTCCGAAATATTGCGTTGCTCCTTGGATGGCCGATGTGGCGTGGCGAGTGGCCAAATGTTGGTCGTTTTTTACAGGGAAAAAACCTATAATCACTCGCGAAACAGCTCGAACAGCCATGAAAAAATATGAATATTCTAATGAAAAAATATGTGATACAATTGGTTATCAATTTATTCCGTTAGAAATAAGTATCAAAGAAACCACGGCCATTTTTTTGCAAGACGTGGCAAAAGGCGAACTGTCGTTTTAATATTTTTGTGAAATTTATCATACAATAACGCCACAAAATATTACTTTTGCACCCGTTTTTTTCGACAGCGGCGGCAACTGTTGCTTGAGGGGAATTAGCTCATCTGGTAGAGCGTTTGGTTCGCAATCAAAAGGTGGTGGGTTCGAGTCCCATATTCTCCACAAATCAAAATATTAGTGAATACTAATTTAGATCCTTCTGGAAAATCTCTATCTAATGGTGAAAAAGAAATAGAGAGGGCTTTGCGTCCGCTCTCGTTTGACGATTTTGCCGGACAACAAAATGTAGTGGAAAATCTATCCGTTTTTGTTGCGGCTGCACGTCAACGTGGCGAGTCCATGGATCACGTTTTACTATTTGGCCCTCCCGGATTAGGAAAAACAACACTTTCTTATATTATTGCCAATGAGCTCAATGTCAATATAAAAACGACATCGGGTCCGGTATTGGACAAACCCGGCGATTTGGCGGGATTATTAACGGGTTTGGAGCCCAACGATGTGTTGTTTATTGATGAAATTCACCGTTTAAGTCCTATCGTGGAAGAATATCTCTATTCTGCCATGGAGGATTTCAAGATCGATATCATGATAGAAACGGGACCTAACGCCCGCAGTGTTCAAATTTCGCTGAATCCCTTTACTTTGATAGGTGCTACCACACGGTCGGGTTTGCTGACTGCTCCTTTACGATCACGTTTCGGCATTAATTCACGCCTCAATTATTATGATGCAGAAACCTTATGCAGTATTGTAGAACGGTCTGCTCATATTTTACAAGTGCCTTTAAAGGAAGATGCCGCATTGGAAATTGCACGTCGCAGTAGAGGAACGCCGCGTATTGCCAACCTATTGTTGCGTCGGGTGCGCGATTTTGCTCAAATCAAAGGAGATGGAATTATTGATTTATCCATTGCCAAATACGCCCTAAAAGCATTGAATGTTGATCAACACGGCTTGGATGAAATGGATAATCGAATTTTAGCGGCAATCATCGAAAAATTTAAAGGCGGACCGGTGGGTATCTCCACCATTGCCACAGCGGTGGGCGAGGATTCCGGAACGATCGAAGAGGTCTATGAACCGTTTTTGATTCAAGAAGGTTTTTTGATGCGAACATCACGCGGTCGCGAAGTAACCGAAAAAGCCTACAAACATCTTGGAAAAGCAGTGATTCCAAAAACAAAAGATTTGTTTTCCGAGTAGATTTTTTTGCTTGATTTTTTTTCGTAAAACGATGCCATCATGTCCGAACAGCTTTCTCTGAAAAATCAAATTAGCACGCTGTTGCGAGAGGCGGGTTTCGATGCATTCGGCTTTTGCGATGCTCATCCGTTGGATGCAGAAAGAGACCATTTGACAGCTTGGCTGCAAAAAAATTTTCAAGGAACCATGCACTACATGAATCATCATCTTGAAAAACGTCTCTCACCGGAATTATTGGTGCCTCATGCCAAAACCGTCATTGTGGCGGCTTACAATTATTTTTCAACAACAGCCTTTTCTCAACAAAAATATCAACTTTCGAAATTTGCCTTAGGGAAAGATTATCATTCGGTGATAAAAAACAAATTATATCAAGTAGTTGAAGCCAATGAATCGTTGCGTCGTGATGCCTCTTTGCGGGTTTTTGTCGATTCGGCTCCCTTATTGGAACGAGCCTTAGCCGTAAAAGCGGGAGTCGGATTTATCGGTAAAAACGGCTGTTTGATTATTCCCAAAAAAGGATCTTATTTCTTTTTGGGAGAAATTGTTACATCGTTGGAATTAGAGCCCGATTCATCAATGTCATCATCGTTTTGCGGAACATGTCAACGATGTTTGGATGCATGTCCTACGCATGCATTGTTGGAACCAAAATTGCTCGATGCGCGAAAATGTAACGCTTATTTAACCATTGAATATCAAGAAGAAAAATTTCAAAATGAGCCGGTTGGTAATTCTATTTTCGGTTGCGATGTTTGTCAAGATGTGTGCCCGCATAATCGTTTTGCACAAAAGCATTCTGAAACCGATTTTTTGCCTAAACCGGAGTTGTTGTCCATGACATCGGAAGATTGGGAACAATTAACGCCCGAAAAATTCGATCAACTTTTTGAAAATTCTGCTGTGAAAAGAATCGGGCCAAAAGGATTACAACGCAATATTCAACAAGTGACAGCGCGCCATTTGCTATTCTGATAACTCTTTATCCAAAATCTCTTTTAAATCGACCGGAGAAATATTTTCCGAAAAAACCCGATCTTTACAAATGGCGATTTCTCCCGTTTCTTCCGAAACCACCACAGAAATGGCATCAGTTTCTTCGGCAATACCCATGGCTGCGCGATGACGCAAACCAAACTCTTTAGGAATTTTGTTGCTCGACGAAACCGGTAAAATAACACCGGCAGCTACAATGTTTTTCTTAGTGATAATCATAGCTCCATCGTGTAACGGACTGTTTTTGAAGAAGATATTTTCAATCAATCGATCACTGACCAACGCATTGATTTCGGTTCCCGTTTTAATAAAATTTTCGAGAGCATTGGTTCGTGAAATAACAATCAATGCTCCGGTTTTTGATTCGCTCATCTTTTGGCAGGCACGGGCAATGGCATCCAAATCGGGTTTTAATTGGTCGCCTGATGCTTTGAAAAACAGAAATTTATGCTTTCCGGTTGTACTTCGTTTCAAAAATTGTGCGTTACCGATCATCAACAAAAATTCGCGAATTTCTGGTTGAAAAACGACCACCAACAAAATGACGCCGACACCGATGAAGGTACCGAAAATTTCAGTCAACATTACCATGTGCAACGCTTTAACGATTCTCCATCCAATGAAAATCATAAAAATGGCCAACAAAATTTTTAAACCTACCGTGCCACGAAAGAAATAATACAACTTGTAGATAAGAAACGCTACTAAAAGGATATCCAAAATATCCAAGATGCGAATGTGCAGTAGTGGTAACATGATTAAATGATATTTTTATTTTGATAATTCATGAAAATTTCGATGGTTTCAACAGCCTCTTTTACATCGTGAACACGCAAAATTTCTGCTCCGTTCATCAATGCAATCATATTGAGGGCGATGGTTCCCGTTAAGGCTTTTTGTGGAGTTGTTTTTAAAGTTTTGAAAATCATTGATTTTCTGGATATCCCGACTAAAACGCGTCCCATTTTAACAAATTCGGGGATGGCACGCATCAACTCAAAATTTTGCGGAATCGTTTTTCCGAAGCTGAAGCCTTGATCTAAAATAATTCGTTGCGCATCAACGCCCGTTTCGATGAGTTGTTGCATTTTTTCGGATAAAAATGCTTGTACCGTTTTTACGATATTTTGTGTTGAAAAGTGTTGGTGCAATTCGTCGGGTTTGTCGGCTCCACAGTGCATCAGCACATATTCGACTGTCGGATTTCGGGCAATCACCGAAAACATCTTTGAATCGAAATTGCCTCCCGAAATATCATTAATAATGTCGGCGCCGGCATCTATCGCTTGTTGTGCCACGCGCGAGCGAAAAGTATCTACCGAAATGGAATGTTGCGGAAAAAATTTTCGAACGGCTTCAACGACCGGCAAAATTCGATCTGTCTCTTCCGTTTCAGAAACTTCGGTGCCGTTTGGTCGAGTCGAGTAGCCGCCGACATCGATAATGGAAACGCCCGCTTTCACCATTTTTTCGACTTGCTCTAATAGTTGATTCTCTGAAAGATACAAACCTCCATCGAAGAAAGAGTCAGGCGTAGCATTTAAAATGCCCATAATAATTGGTTGCTTTTCCATTTTTAAGTACTTTTGCACCTTCGTATTTTTTTAACGGTTTGCAAAGGTATGCAGAAAATGGACACATCCGAACAATTTGACGAGGTTATCAAAACTTGTCGTAACATCTTCATTAAGAAGATGAAAGATTATGGAACTTCTTGGTATATTTTAAGAACGTCTTCGTTGACCGATCAGATTTTTATCAAAGCCAATCGTATCAGAAACATTCAATTGGTTGGTGAACAAATGGTTGATGACGACATTACCTCCGAATTTATCGGCATCGTTAATTATGCGGTGATGGCGTTAATCAAACTACGCTGTCAAATTACCGAAACTTCTACCACTACAACAGACGAATTAACCGCATTGTATGATCGCTATCTTGCTGAAACGAAAGCCTTGATGATGAAAAAAAATCACGACTACGGCGAAGCGTGGCGGCAAATGCGTATCAGCTCGTTAGACGACATTATTTTAATGAAAATTATGCGGGTTAAACAGATTGAAGACAATGACGGGAAAGTGTTGATTTCTGAAGGTTTAGATGCCAACTATATGGATATGATTAATTATGCGGTGTTTGCATTGATTAAACTTTTCGAAACAAACGTTAAAAAGGAGAAATAGTCATTCAAAAATAAAACTATGAATATGAATAAAACACACATTATTAGTTGGATTTCTGTCGGCATAGCTCTTTTGTCGGCAGTGGGTGTATATTTTGTTCCGGAATATGCAACTTGGTTTCTTATTATACTGATTGTCAACTTTCTTATTGCGCTAATTTATCGAAAACACTTTAGTAAAGGAGCATTGGCGATTTGTAGAACTTTGCTTGGTTTGTTGTTCATTTTCAGCGGTTTTGTTAAAGGTGTTGATCCGTTGGGAACGCAGTTTAAAATGATCGATTATTTGGAAGCCTACAATATGGCATGGCTCAACGAGGCGACGTTGGTTTTATCCGTTTTGATGATTTTGGCAGAATTTATCGTGGGCTTTTGTTTAGTATTCAACACATTGCCGCG
>JAQUSR010000130.1 GCA_028710155.1 Bacteroidales bacterium
ATTTCTTTTACCACCGATATTTTAAAGGAAATCGGATAATCCTTCTGCGTACGTTTAACGTACTCTTTGTCTGTCTTTTTCATTATGTTACTCTTTTTATTGTAACGCTATTTCAGGACTAGACAATCAGCAGAATTAAAAAAAAGCTTTTAAAATATCTTCCTTTATGTGGCAATAAAAAAAACTGTCTAACCATTGGCCAAAGATCCTTTGACCAAGGAAAGACCCGACAATGTCGTTTTTTCATTCGGCAAAAAGTTATTATAGACATTGTTGATTTAGTCATTAATATTAATCATTTGTATTATAAAAAATATATCACATTAATAATTAATGCTTTATATTAAATAAACTAGCACTTATCATTGAGAACAAAAATATTTAATTCTTATCAAAAGCCGAAAATTAATTTCTACGGATCACTAAAGATTTCAACAAAAAAACAGACAGAATGGTTATCAATGGAAATAGAAAAATGAATGAAAAAAAGATTGGTTTCAGCCGTTGGTTAAAAATGATTTTTTGATTCCAATCACGATTTGTTTTCATGAAAAAAGAAATGAAGAAATTTTTGAAATTGAATTCTAAAGAAAGAAGGCGACAACAATTTGTCCAGCGATCAATCATTCTTCATTCAACCAACAATGACCTTTTAATCTTTAATATCCGACAAATCCACCTTTTCTTCCAAATCCTTCAACTCTTTCATCTCCTCTTCCGGTAGCGGCTCTGGATCTAAAATTTGTACCGACGGATGAACAAAATTGTCGGTAGTTCCTTTTTTGCGAGTGGTGAGCAGCAACGACGGCATAAAGAAGAGGTTGCAAAATAGTGCTACGCCCAATGTTACCGGCACCAAAAATCCCAACACCTGAATCGATCCAAACGAAGAAAATGCAAAAACACCGAAACCGAAAAATAGAATCATCACCGAGTAAATCATGCTGTGTCCGGTTTCGCGAAGGGCTTTGATGACCGATGTTTGAATTTCACCGTTATTTAGTTTCAGTTGCAGTCGATAGCGCGACAGAAAATGAATGGCATCGTTCACCGAAATACCAAGCGAGATTCCAAAAATGATAATAGTGGCGGGTTTAATGGCAACACCGAAATAGCCCATAATTCCGGCAGTCATAATCAACGGAAAGAGGTTGGGAACCATAGAAATAAGAATCATTCGGAACGAAGAAAATAGTAGCGACATCAGCAACGCAATGGTGATAATGGCTAAACCGATACTTTGTATCAAATTGCCTTTGAGGTAGTTAGTTCCCTCCAAAAAGGTAACAGCCGTTCCTGTAATCGACACTTTATATTGATCTTCGGGAAACAATTGATGAATTTTCGGCAACAAATCTTTGAATAAAACGTTGATTTCGGTCGTTCCAATATCTTGCAATTGTGCCGTAACACGAATGGTTTGAAACGAAGAATCGATAAAGTTATCAATCAACGTTTTTTTACCTGCCTCGCGTTTAAACGAAGGAATGTATTTTTGCAAAAATGCCAAATCGCGTTTCGAAGGCACTTCGTAATAGGCGGGATCGTTGCCATAAAACACCTGATTGCCATATTTAATGACATTGACCAACGACAGCGATTTTGATAATTGCGGATATTCTTCCAAAAGCATTTGCAACGAATCGATTTTCTGCATATTTTTGATTTGCATCACGCCACGTTTCGTTTGGGTATTCACGGTAATTTCAAACGGCAACACCCCTTTAAAGTTCTTCTCCAAAAACAATAAATCTTGATAAACAGTTCCGTCTCGCGGCACATCATCCACTACATTTCCGGTAGTTTTCAGTTGTGATACGCCAAAACCGGCAATCACTAATAAAACCGCCAAAGTGCCATATACCCAACCTCTGTAATTTTGAACAGAAGCCATAATAAACGATAAAAATTTATTAATAGGTTTGGCATTCAGATGATCTAAATTTTTGGAAGAAAGTGGTTTAAGATAACTTAAAATAGTAGGCAATAAAATCAACGTTAGCAAATAGTTAGCCATGATGCTGATGGAGGCGACAACACCAAATTCCACCAACTGTTTGTTGCCCGTTACGATGAACGAGGCAAAAGCAACGGCAGTAGTTGCATTCGTCAAAAAATTGGCACTTCCGATATGGTGAATGACACGGGTGAGTGCTTTGGCTTTGTTGCCATGTTCGCGATATTCTGTGTGATATTTGTTGATCAGGAAGATACAGTTTTCGATGCCCATAATGATAATCATGGTGGGAACCACCACCGTTAGCATGGTAAGTTGGTAACCCAAAAGCCCAATGATGCCAAAGGTCCAAATCAAGCTAATTAGCACAATGACAATGGGATAAAAAGTAGAATTGAACGAACGGAAGAAGAGAGTCAGCAGGGCAATAGCCACCAAAATTGCCAACAGCATATAAATTCCCATTTCACCTTTGAGCAATTCAGTAGTTTCGGTTCTAATGAGCGGCATTCCGCTAAAATGCACCTCAACACCCATTTTTTCGCCGTAGGCTTGTCCCATCTCTTTTAATTGGTAGATCAACGGACTGCGTTTTGGACTATTAACAATGTCTTTTTGCAAGGTAATCATCAACAAATAGACATGAGAAGTATCGTTGTATAACAGCCCTTTATAAAGGTCTATTTTCTCTAATTCTTGATGTAAACTATCCAAAACGGTTTGCGATGCTATGTCGTCCGGAAAAAGAATTTTGACATCAAATTTTTTCAGCGAATCGTTTTTTACTAATTGAACGGTGCGTGCTACCGATAAACACTCTTCGATACCTTCTGTATTGCGAATGTCGTTGGTGAATTCTTGTAACGATTGAAAACGTTCTAATTCAAACAGATGATCATCTTCAAAAGCCATGAAAACCAAAGCACCATCTTGGCCAAATTGTTTTTTAAAATTTTGATATTCTATGAATGTTGAATCGGTTTCGGGCAGCATTTGCATCATCTCGTTCGAGATTTTGTTTTTGGTAAGAAAATAGCCCATGAAAATGGTTAGAAGAGACAAGATAATCAGGTTACGAGTGCGATGACGCAAAATTTGTTCTGTTAAAAAAATCCACATACGTATAAAATTTAATGATAATCAATACTTTAATTATTATTCAAATAATTTGCAAAGGTAGGTTTTTCTGTTAGAAATTTCATTTTTTTACTTTTTTTATAAAACTACCCTTATTATTAAATAAAATCCAAAAAAAAACAGGAATGAAATTCCTGTTTTTGATTTTAAAAAATTTGTTTTTTTGTGTCTATTCAATCACAATTTCATAAGGCAAACGGGCTTGTACACCTTGTGCATTTAAAACTTTGTCAATTGATTGAACAAAAGGTGATAATTGTTGAGGAACGTCAAATATTTTCATTTGAACATCACCTAACAATTCTTCAATAATTCTTTCGGATAAGTCTTTGGCTTTTGGAAATTCTTCAATTTTGAAATCTTTGGCATCAATTTGAAGAGCAGCATAATTAATAGCATCATTCAAACCGCCAAATTGATCGACCAAACCGATAGATAATGCATCGGCACCCAACCAAACACGACCGCCGCCAATGGAATCAACAGCTGTTTTGGTCATATTTCTACCTTGAGAAACGTGTGTGATAAAAATATCGTAAATGTTTTCCACAGAGTTTTGAATCAAATCGTATTGAAATGGTGTCATCGGTTGAAACGGTGTCAAGTTTTCAGCATTTTTGTTGGTTTTAACCATGTCAGTATGAATACCCAACTTTTCGTTCAACAGCTTTTGAGCATTGGGAATCATTCCAAAAACTCCAATAGATCCTGTAAGCGTGGTAGCATCGGAAAAGATGTAATTGGCACCACAAGAGATATAATATCCACCCGAAGCTGCATATTCGCCCATAGAAACGATGGTGGGTTTAGTGGCTGCGGCAAGTTTCACCTCTCTTAAAATCATGTCGGAAGCTTGAGCATCACCGCCCGGAGAACTAACACGAAAAACAATAGCTTTGATGTCTTTATCTAAACGAGCTTTACGAATTTCTTTGGTGAGCGATTCTGAACCGATCACACCATCTCTCGATTTTCCTTGAGCGATTTCGCCTTCTGCATAAATTACAGCAATGGTAGGATTATCGGATGAATAATCTTGAACAGATGAAGCATCAATATATTTAGCTAACGAAATGTAATTCAAATCTTTATCATTTTTAACACTCATTTTCGATTTTAACAAAGCGATATATTCATCTTCATACATCAGACCTTCGATAAAATGATATTTTTTTGCATCGTTAGGCACACGAATCACAATATCATCGGCATAACGATTCAACGAATCGATAGAGATTTGACGAGATTCGGAAATAGCCTGCAACATTTCGTTCCAAACCGAAGAGATATATTTTTCGGTTTGTTCGCGGTTAGCTTCACTCATTTTGTTTTGAATAAATGGTTCTACAGCACTTTTATACTTTCCGTGACGAATAATCTGCATCTCAATATCCAATTTATCAAACAAATCTTTGTAAAACATCAACGTACCGGAAAGACCTTTAAAATCGACGATTCCGATAGGATTTAAATACACTTCATTGGCAACAGAAGCTAAATAATACTCTTTTTGAGTATAATTATTACCGTAAGCCGTAATAAATTTTCCGGTTTCACGAAAATCTTGCAAAGCAGTACGAATTTCTTCTACATCGGAGACCGATGCGCCAATGCCATCCAATTCCAAACTGATACCTTTAATGTTGTCATCTGTAGCGGCATGACGAATGGAATTCACCACATCACGCAACGACAACATTTTTTCAGTTTTAAAACCAGACATAGAAAAAGAAAACGGTAAATCCGCTTTTTGTTCTTTAATTTCTTCGTCCAACTTGATTTTTAAGATACTGTTTTTCTCAACTTTTGGAGTACTTTCTCCCATTGATGCCATGGAAACAAAAAAGATAATCGAGAAAATGACACCTAAAATCCAAAGGACTAAAACAGCTGCTAAAACAGCAAAAAAGGTTCTAAAAAACTCTTTCATAATTTAATAATTTATTATTTAATATTTTTATAACTATATGAATAAAAGAACGATATACAATATCAATAATACAACACCATACAAAATTTTCATCAATGTTCCCGCTAAAAATCCCAACAAGGCACCTGTGGCTGCCTTAAACGATTGCTCCAACGGTTTTTCAACCATCATTTCGCCCACCAAAGCACCTAAGAACGGAAATAAAATGATGCCCACAATTCCGGTAATGCCGAACAGCAACAAGGCTGCCACAACACCAACCATCGATCCCCAAACGCCGGCTTTGCTGCCTCCAAAAAATTTCGTTCCGGCAGCCGGAATCCAATAATCTAAAAATGTGATGATGAGCATGAAAAGTCCCGTGATGATTAATACCCAATTGTTGATGTCGTAATAATTGGTACACTCAAGACAAACCAATGATAACCAACATAAAGGAGGACCGGGTAATACCGGAGCTACCGCACCGATGATGCCTAAAATGATTAGGATAAAACCTATTATTATGAGTAAAACCTCCCACCAAACCATCGTTTTATTATTTAAAAGTAGTAATAATCACAAAAATATTTTCATTAATTATTCGTTGCTACTACTACTGAATCGTAAAATACCTACTTTTGCACATTCTTATTTAAAGTATCGGTTTAGACGTTAAAAAATAAAAAAGTTACTGTTCAAAATAAAATTTTATGAAAATTGCGCTTGTTGGTGCTACAGGATTAGTCGGTAGCGAAATGTTGAAAATGTTGGAAGTACTACATCAACGGCATCCTTTTACGTTGATTGCTGCCGCATCGGAACGTTCCATCGGAAAAAAGATCTCATTTTTACAGCAAGAAATTTCCGTGATGAGTGTTGAAAAAGCCATTGAACAACAACCCGAATTTGCCGTTTTTTCTGCCGGAGCCGCTGCTTCAGAACAATATGCACCTACTTTTGCAGCCAATGGAACGACTGTTGTTGATAACTCTTCGGCTTGGAGGATGCATCCTGATATTCCACTGATTGTACCGGAAATCAACGCCGGTCAACTGAACCGACAACACAAAATTATTGCGAATCCGAATTGCTCTACCATTCAAATGGTCATTGCTTTACATCCACTTCATCAACATTATGGCATCAA
>JAQUSR010000131.1 GCA_028710155.1 Bacteroidales bacterium
GGATATAAATTTGCATATCTAAGATACCCACTTCGCGAATACCGGCTTGAATTTCAGGCCATACGTGTGCGTGTTCTTGAACATATTGTTCGATTAATGTTGAATCTTGCCGTAGCTGTAATGTTTGACAAAAACGTTTCATAACCAATCGGATATTTTAAAAAATTGATAAACCAAAGGGAAAAATTTTTAAACAATTAAAAAGCAGGAACAACGCTTTACTGCAAAAAAATTTGAAATGCAAAATTAACATAAATGGTATTTTTTAGTTGTATGATCGAATATTTTTGAAAACTAAGAGAAATGGATAAAGTTAAATGTGTATTTTGTTGATTACTAATTCGATGATTGAAATAATTAAAAACAAGTTCATTTTTTCAAATTAAGAATCAGTCATTTTTGATGAAAAAATGGTATTTACAAGTGGTTCTTTGTAATGTTTTTTTGTCAGAGATTTAATTTTTATAACCTATTTTTTAAAATGAAAAATATGTTACTTTTGCAAAGTTTTTAAAAAGTCGAAGAAAGACCAAAAAATTTTTATAAAATAAAGAAATGCAAGAAATTAAATATTTAATAAAATGAATAAGACAGTAAAAAATGTATTGATCGTTGTTATGACGATAGTGATTTTAGTTTTAGCTTTTAAAATTTATGACAGCATCATGGAGCCTGTTCGTTTCAATGCAGAAAAAGACAGACGTTATAGCGTTGTCATTCAAAATTTGAAAGATATTCGTGAAATTCAACGTTACTACAAATCATCTAACGGTGTTTATGCCGATAATTTTAACAAACTGATTGAATTTGCTCAAGTAGGCGAAATTCCTATTGTAAGAATGGTGCCGGATCCTACAGATACGACCAATACCAGATCTATCAAAGATACATTGGGCTATGTCAAAGTATCCGATTCATTGTTCTCACAAAGAGAAAATTTCAAATTAGCATCCATTCGTTATATTCCTTATACCGATAATGTTGAATTTGAGATGAAAGCCGATACAATTGAAAAAAGTGGTGTCATGGTTCCTGTTTTTGAAGCCAAAGCCTCCAATAAACAAATTTTATCCAAAGGGATGGAGCAATATCATCAATTGTTAATCAATTTGGATGCTTCTATCGAACATTTGGAAAAATACCCCGGGTTAAAAGTGGGTTCTTTACAAGAAGTATCGTTAGACGGCAATTGGGAGTAATTTTTAACGTTTCATCCTAACGTATGCCAATTCAATTTTATAAAATTGCTTCGTTTCAGGATGAAAACCTGAAAGAGTTCAATTGTAATCAAAATATTTTATCCATCTTGTATTCGCAAGATGGATTTTCTTTTGCTATTTATCAAAAAGAAAAAAACAAATTTCTGGCTTTAGAAGCACAGAGAATCAACACACTCAATAAAAACATCATCGGAGAATCGTTTCATCGGCATTTACAGGCAGCGTTAAAGGCTGAATATGAAAATTCGTTGTTGGCTACGTTCAAAGACCACAAAACCGTGGTGAATATTGTCGCTAATCAATCTACGTTAGTTCCTTTGTCGCTTTTCGATGAGCAACAAGCCGCATCCTATTTGCAATTAAATTATCATCAAATTGAAGGATCGGTGAAATATGAAATCAATAACGTCATCAATGCGGTTTGTGTTTATTCTGTTTATGAGTCAGTTATCGATTTTTTTAAAAACACTTTTTCTTCCATTGAGATTCATTCCCTGCAAAACACGCTATCATCACAGTTTCAAAAAGTGGACAAAAAGAATTTTGAAGAAATCGCTCTTTATTGTTACGTAGAAGCATCACAATTTTTTGTTAATGTTTTTAACGAAAAAAAACTGATTTATTCCAATCAATTTAGGTATCAAACGAGTCGTGATTTTGTTTTTTATATCTTATCTATTTATGAAAATTTAGGATTACAACCGGATACCGTTCCATTGATTTTTTCCGGAGATATTTTTAATGATGCCGAAATTTGGCAGTTATTATGGAAGTATTTAAGACATATTCGTTATTTAAAAGGAAATGATTCGTTTTCGATGAGCCACACTTTTAATCATTTTCCGCCCCATCAATTTTTTCATCTTTTTAATGCTGTATCATGCGTATTATTAGAGGATTGTGGAAGTCGCGCAGAATAACGCCTCCCAATAATTTACCGGTTCGTCCCACTACAGATTTTGCTAAAGAAGCCCTATTTAATATTTTTGATAATATGGTTGACTATGAAGATGCTGTTGTTCTAGATCTTTTTTCCGGAACGGGTAGTATTTCTTATGAATTTTGTTCGCGTGAAGCCAAAAGTGTTACTGCTGTAGAAATGAATCAAGCCTGCATCTCTTTTATCAAATCAACAATAGATCTGCTTCAAATACTTAATTTGAATTTGGTAAAAAACGATGTTTTTTCTTTTATCAAAAAAACACCTAGAAAATTTGATGTGATTTTTGCTGATCCGCCTTATCAACTGCCCAACCTTGCTGAGCTTCCCCAGCTTGTTTTTGAACATCAGTTGCTCAATGAAAACGGAATATTCGTTTTAGAACATTCCGCTAAATATCATTTTGAAAATCATCCGATGTTTATCGACCACCGCAATTATGGTTCTGTTAATTTTAGCTTTTTTATGCAAAAAGCAGCCGAAAATTAATATTCAAAAATGCCGTAAGGCGATTGAATAGTAACCTTTTTGTGCTCGGATTTTTCTACACGACCGATGATTTGAGCAGCTACACCCATCGATTCGGAGATGGAAATAATGGCGGAAGCCATATTTTCGGGAACATATAACTCCATGCGGTGTACCATATTAAACACTTGATACATCTCTTTCCAATCGGTTTTTGATTCATCGTGAATGAGTTGAAACAACGGTGGAATATCAAACAAATGATCCTTAATTACATGCAGGTTTTCAATGAAATGTAAAACTTTGGTTTGAGCGCCGCCGCTGCAATGAACCATACCGTGTATTTGCGGGCGGTATTCGTCTAAAATCATTTTGATGATAGGTGCATACGTGCGTGTTGGCGAAAGAATCAGTTTCCCTACATTAACACCTTCAACAACAGTATCATCGAGAAGATTTTTGGTGCCGCAATAGGTTACAGCCTCGGGGAGCGCGTGATCAAAACTTTCGGGAAATTTCAAGGCTATTTTTTTGTTTAAAACATCGTGGCGGGCAGAGGTTAATCCATTGCTTCCCATGCCGCCATTATAAGTATCTTCGTAGGTTGCTTGACCAAAACTGGATAAACCGACCACAACATCGCCGGCTTGAATGTGACAGTTGCATACTACATCGGAGCGTTTCATGCGAGCGGTAACCGTTGAATCCACAATAATAGTACGCACCAAATCGCCGACATCGGCTGTTTCGCCGCCCGTTGACCAAATACCGATGTTCAAAGAACGCATTTTTTCTAAAAATTCTTCTGTACCGTTAATCACTGCGGAGATGACTTCACCGGGGATCAAATTTTTATTTCGGCCGATGGTGGAGGAAAGAATGATGTTATCGGTGGCTCCCACACACAATAAATCGTCCAAATTCATGACAACAGCATCTTGAGCAACACCTTTCCACACAGAAAGATCGCCGGTTTCTTTCCAATAAATGTAGGCTAACGATGATTTTGTGCCGGCGCCATCGGCGTGCATAATGGTACAATAATCAGGATTACCGGATAAAATATCGGGAATAATTTTACAAAAGGCTTTTGGAAAAATACCTTTATCAATATTTTTTATGGCTGAATGAACATCTTCTTTTGAAGCGGAAACACCTCGTTGATCATATTTGTTGTTCATAATAATTGGTTATTCAATGATTTAACAAAAAAATTTTTGACCATGCAAAGGTATTATTTCTTGTTAGATAATGTATGAAAAAGGTTGTTTTCTGTGTTCAAAAAAAAGAGAAATAATTAGGCAAAAGCAATATTCATTTTTAGATGGTTTGTTTTTGATAAAGTTATACCTTTGCACACCTTTTATAATAGTTTTTAATTAATAGATAAATTATATGAACACAAAAAATCAAAACAAATTGTTTCAAGAGTTTCCGGCGATATCAACGGAAGCGTGGGAAACCGCTATTGCAGCCGATTTAAAAGGAGCCGATTATGAGAAAAAATTAGTATGGAAAACCTTAGATAACTTCAAAGTAAGACCGTATTATAGAGAAGAAAATTTGGAAAACATAGCCTATTTAGAAGGGAAACCCAACGAATTTCCTTTTATCAGAGGTTTTGCCGATAATAACGATTGGTTGATTCGTCAAGATATAGTGGTGGATGATTGCGAAAAAGCTTGTCAAAAAGCAAAAAATGCTGTTGCTCACGGTGCTCAATCAATTGGTTTTATTCAATTGGGCGACAACGATTTTTGTGTTAAAACACTGATTGAAGGCATCGATTTAAATGTTGTTGAAGTGAATTTTACTTGTCGTGGTCAAATAAACGTACAACAAGCTATTGAAGATCTTTTCAGTGTGATTCAATCGAACGGTTTTGATCCGACAAAAGTTTCCGGCTCCATCGATGCGGATCCTTTAAAAACATTATTGTTGAAAGGAAAATGTTGCCACGAAGAATCGGTTTGTTTCGACTTTTTACAATCGTTGATAGAAAAAACCAAAAATTTACCGCATTTTCAAGTGATTGGTGTTTCGGGTGCGTTTTTGAAAAATTGCGGAGCTTCTATAACACAAGAATTAGGATATTCATTATCTTGCGGAGTTGAATATTTGAATCAATTGACCGATAGAGGATTAAAAGCAGATGAGATTGCAAAAAATATTCGTTTCAATTTTGGTATTACCGGTAGTTATTTTCCGGAAATGGCAAAATTTAGAGCTGCGCGTTGGCTTTGGGCTCATATTGTTAAAAGTTATGGCGTTGATGAAAGTGACGGAAAAATGACTGTACATGCAGCTACTTCATTCATCAATAACACTTTATATGATCCTTATGTCAATATGCTTCGAACCGCTACAGAAGCCATGTCAGCCACTTTGGGTAGTATTCATTCGTTGACCATCAATCCATTTAATGCAGCCTATGAAATGTCGAACGAGTTTTCAGATAGAATTGCTCGTAATCAACAAATAATGTTAAAAGAAGAATCGCATTTCGATAAAGTTGTCGATGTGGCTGCCGGTTCATATTTTATTGAAAATCTAACCAATGAAATTGCCGAACAAACATGGAAAATTTTCTTAGACGTGGAAGAACAAGGCGGTTTCTTGGAAGCTATCAAAAAAGGAACTATTCAAGCCAATATTGAAAATATGGCAGAAACACGTCGCAATAATATGAAAACGCGCCGTGATATTCTTTTAGGAACCAATCAATTCCCGAATTTTACAGAACACAGAACAGAAGCTGTTTGCGAATGTGCCTTAACACCCTGCGATTGTACCAGAGAAGGTGCCTATATTCATACATTGAAACCGTTCCGTTTAGCCAACGATTTCGAAAATTTACGGTTAGCTACCGATCAACAGGAAAAACGTCCGATAGCTTTCATGTTGACTATTGGTAATTTAGGAATGCGTAAAGCCAGAGCACAATTTGCCTGCAATTTCTTTGCTTGTGCCGGTTACGAAGTGATGGATAACAATGGTTTTCAAACAGTGGAAGAGGGTGTTCAAGCAGCTATTGACCAAAAAGCCGATATTATTGTTCTTTGCTCTTCAGATGAAGAATATGCCGTTTTTGCGCCCGAAGCCTTCGAAAAAATTCAAAAAAGAGCCATTTTTGTGGTTGCCGGCAATCCCGAATGTGTTGAAGAGTTGAAAGCAAAAGGTATTGAATATTTTATTCATGTCAGATCTAATTTATTAGAAATGTTGAAAACCTTTAATCATACGTTAAGTATTAATTAAACGGCGATTTAAGTATAAAAAAATCCACTTTACGAAGTGGATTTTTTTTGTGAATTATTTTCAAAAATGCAAAAAAGTAATCGGTTAAGATCATTTTTTAACGGACAACAATGATGGCAAAGCAGAAAGGCAATACGAGTTTTA
>JAQUSR010000132.1 GCA_028710155.1 Bacteroidales bacterium
GTCAGTTTTACTCTCATCAGCGGATCTGCCACATTGGAAGGCAACGTTTTAACACTCACCGGCGAAACCGGAACCGTCAGTTTAAAAGCCTCGCAAGCCGGCAACGAAGAGTGGCTGCCTGCACCGGATGTCTTCAAAAACTTTGAAGTAATTGATGCACAAGCTTACACGCCTACTATCACCATCCGCCGTCCCTACGAAGGAACGATGGTTTATATGCCAGAGCTTCAACCTATTTTATTGGTTGTGAGTGCCTACATAGAGCATAACGATGCCCTGCATATCGAAAATGTGATTTGCAACGTGGACGGACAAAATATTGAAGCTGTTACTTATTATCCCGAAGATCCGGAAAACGGTTATTTCTCAACCACATGGCAACCTTCTGCATACGGCAACTACACCATGACTGTTTCTGTAACCACTACCGGTGGTAAAGTTACCACCGTCACCAACAACTTTGAAGTAACTAACGAATTTGAAAATATTGATGTAGTTACAATGAACGGCGATTTGGTTTGCACACCTTCAATCCAAGCCATTCAAGGAGAATATGCTTTGCCGACACACACCGGCGCTTTCAACGCTATCAACGCTTTTTATGATCACAACTGCGTGAATAACAATTGCGATACCTACGACCGCGTTGGCGGCATCCGCATTCGTAACTACCGCGGTGAATGGATGGAGTTGTTCCGCTATATTTCACCGTTTGGCGTTCAATGTGAAGACAATGTCGATGTAAGCGACTACACCTCCTTGTTGCAAGGCTTGGTTGAATTTGAATTTTATTTTGTGTCGTGGAATGGAGACGGATTCAACCCGATTTTGACCTTCAACTTCACCAAAGGCACACCGGAATACAAATTTATTGACATTGAAGAAATTTGGGACGACACCTACTCTTTTGGCGATTATGCCAATCAACAACCCGTTCCGCCTATTCATTACACCTACAAAAACCACACCGAGAAAGCCAATTTGAAACTAACAACGACCGGACATAATTGGAGCAGCAACACATCGCCCAACTATTCGGTCAACACCGGAAATGCAGCTGAATTTTACGAAGCTACTCACAACATCAAATTGAATGGAACCACCAAATATAACCAACATTTGTGGCCCGTAAGCGGCAGCTGCTCTCCAAATCCTGCCGGATGTCAGCCACAAAACGGAACATGGACCTACAGACGTGCCGGATGGTGCCCTGGATCTATTGCCATGGTTTGGGATTATGCTTTGGATGAAACTGTTGCCAACGGTGCAGCCGATATTCAATACGAATTTGATCCTTCGTATATTGATATGTGCCATCCTAACTATCCCGATTGCGTGAATGGACAAAACGGCTGTCCCAACTGTGTTGCCCCCGATAATCCTATTTTGATTGTATCCGGAAAAGTGGTTTCATACAGCAATTCCAGCGAAATTTTAGGCGGTAGTAATGTCGATATTTCTGAATTAGAACCGACTTACAACGTTGAAATATATCCCAATCCCGCACAACATCAAGTAACGCTGACCAGCGACTACAGCAAAGGAAAATTGAGCGTTCACGTAGTGAATATGTTGGGACAAACCGTAAAAATGTTTGCTTTCCAAGGCACCACCACACTCAATGTTTCCGATTTACCGAAAGGCGTTTATCTGATTCAAATTTTGGGCGACAAAATGGTTTCAAAAAAACTGATCATTCAATAATATAATAAAAAAACAACAATTAAAAAATCATTTTCTTTTATGAAAAAGTACATTTTATCCCTATTGCTGAGCGTGGCAAGTTTTGTCATGATCGCACAAACCGCGGTTACCTATACTTTCGACGACCTTCAAGTGGCTCCGTTGAATGGACAAGATAACTG
This sequence comes from Bacteroidales bacterium, assembly GCA_028710155.1. Taxonomy (GTDB): domain Bacteria; phylum Bacteroidota; class Bacteroidia; order Bacteroidales; family WRLA01; genus WRLA01. Next base: position 1,866 of record JAQUSR010000132.1, read on the forward strand.
GGTTTCGGTAAAACATAGTGCCGGCGGCGGTGTTTTCAATGTCGATTATTTAGGACCGGAAGGCATCACCACACCCGATGAATCACTCGGCGTATTTTTTACAAATGCCAACACCAACTATGGTGAAGTGGCAACACGCAAATCGACTGATAATTTTTCGTTTGATTTTTCGCAAGGCGGCATCATAGAATTGGAGTTAGATTTAAGCAATAACAACTATTGGGGACAAGCCTTCGGTTTGGGTTTTGATGCCGACGGTAACGGAACCATTCTTCCTCCAATGATTTACGAAGCAGTTTATCCGGCACCGAATTTGCCGACACAAGATGGCGGTATCTACATGTTTATGTGCTATGACCGTCAAGACGACGACCGATTTCATTGCGGTATTGTAACCCCTGAAAACGTTATGGCTGCTGAATTTGTTTTACACGACAGAGAGCCGTGGATGCGTTTCAAAATCTTAATTGACCTTGACGCCAACGATCATCAAGGAAGCATTGCATTATTTGTCGATAACGGAATCAATGGTATGTTTGCCCCTATTCCGGAAGTTCAAGGTATCAACGCCGGTTTAACACCCGGAACAGGCGATCGTTTTGATCCTGCATCATGGGACGGCGTATTCTTCTTGTGCAGCAGTCACGGTGGTTTCGACAACTTTACTATCCGTCAAACACCGGCAGGTGCTTCATCGCAATTTTTGGATTTCACCGAAATTTCTGATAAACTCATTTTCGATGAACCTTTTAACGTTTATGCCACTTGTACCTCAGGATTGCCCATTACGTATGAAATTTTGAGCGGTCCTGCCACCATCGAAGATAATATGATTACGTTGACCGGTGCAGCCGGAATCGTCAAAGTGCAGGCTTCACAACCCGGCAACGAAGAGTGGCTCCCCGCTCCTTCCGTCATCCGCGAATTTGAAGTCATCGACCCTGCTGATTTTGAACCTACCATCACCATCAGACGTCCTTACGAAAACACTAAAGTCTATATGCAAACATTGCAACCCATGATTTTCATCGTGTCGGTTGAAGTCGAACATTCCGATGTTATTTTAGTAGAAAACATGCAAGGCGAAATTGACGGCGAAACCGTAATGTTCACACTTTCGGGCAATAATTACTACAAAGCCGTTTGGACGCCGACAACCATGGGTAATCACACCATCAACTTAAATACAACTCTTTCGGGAGAAAACACTTATAGCGAAAGCAGCACCTTTGAAATCACTGACGAAATTCAAACTATGGACGTTGTTACTTTCAACGGCGACATTCAAATTTCACCGTCCGTTCAATTGGTGACAGCTGAGTTTGTGATGCCTTCTTACGTAGGTTCTTTCAATGCTATTAGAGCCTTTTTGGAAATGAATTGCGCTCCGGGCGGCTGCGATACTTACGACCGCGTTGGTCGTGTTCGTGCTAAAAACATGCACGGCGATTGGGTTGAGTTGTTCAAATACATCACTCCATTTGGAGTAGCTTGCAGCGATGGTGCCGATGTTTCGGAATATGCTTCCGTTTTACAAGGTTTAGTTGAATTTGAATTTGAAGTGGTTACATGGAATGGCGGCGGCTATCTACCCGTTCTCACCTTCACCTACACCGCCGGCGAACCGGAATACAATTATTCCGACATCGTTGAAATTTGGCACGGAAAATACGATTTTGGCGATTATGCCAACTTGCAACCCATTCCTCAAGTCAATTGGCAATTCAACCAAAATGTAGAAAAAGCTCAAATAGTTATGTCCACCACCGGACACATGTGGAGTAGCAATACATCGCCTAACTATTCGGTCAATTCGCAAAATGCAGCCGAATTTTACGAAGGCACGCATTTCATTCATGTTAACGGAAATCAAGAATTCACACAACATTTATGGCCTACATCAGGCAGCTGCTCACCCAATCCTGCCTCTTGTCAACCTCAAAACGGAACATGGACATATCCGCGTCAAGGTTGGTGCCCGGGATCTATTGCACTGATTTGGAATTGGGATCTTACCCCATTCATCAGCAACGGATCGGTAAATTTGGATTACGAATTTGATCCGACCTACGTCGATTATTGCCATCCTAACCATCCCGATTGTGTGGACGGACAAAACGGCTGTCCCAATTGTATGGCACCCGATAACCCGCTGTTGGATGTTTCCGGAAAAGTTGTCGTTTATAGCAACTCAAGCGAAATCATTACAAGTATCGATGAAAATACTGCACAATTGAATCAATTCAATGTGGACATTTTCCCGAATCCGGCGAAAAACGATGTTACTTTTACCGCAGCAAACGATCATTCCAACTTGACTGTTCAAATGTATAACATTGTAGGACAATTGGTAAAATCATTCTCTTTCCAAGAATCAACCACCATCAATATTTCGGATTTACCGAAAGGAGCTTATTTGGTGAAAATTTCCGGTAAAAACATGATTACCAAAAAGTTGATTGTTCAATAAATCATTGATTCATCTTCATGAAAAAAATCTCGTTCCGAAATTGGAACGAGATTTTTTTTTTATAATTTATTTAAATATTTTAATACCTTTGCGCTCTCTTATATTTTATAAAAAATTGATGCAAAATGTTGGAAATCTTATTAATACCATTAAAGAGTTTTAGAAAATTATTCTTTTTTGTATTTTTGACAGCATCTTTTTATACCAGCGCACAATTTCAAATACCAATGGATAAAAATGGCTTGTGGAACACACGAAAGTTAGTTTTTTTTAATGACTTTGATGCTATTACACCCGATTTTATCAACATTTCGTCTGATGATTTTTTCCCATTTTCTTACGCACAACATTCAGTTTCTCAAAATAATAACGATAATTATCATCAAAAAAACACACATTTTCAAGTAGTTCCGTCTATTTCAAATTTTTGGAACGCTGATGGTTGTTTTTGGAAACAAATAATCGCAACCACAAAATTTTGTTTAGATGATTCTTCGATCTTTAACCATAGTTATTGTAATAGCGGAGCATCGCTGCAATATGCTAAATCAATGGAGCATCATCAATTTTTTAAAGGATTTCAAACTTACTATATTTTAACATAAATGGGTTCGCTAGCTATACTTGTATAGTTAGCGATTTTTATTAATATATATCAATGAAAAAAACGATTTTTCTGACCGGTTCGACCGGCATCATGGGTGCAGCAGGATTAAAAGAGATCAGTCAACGTTTAGACCGATTCAACCTGACTTTGTTGGTTCGTCCCAGCAAAATGAATAGAAAAAAATTGGCTCCATATGAAAACAATCCCAACATTAGGATTATATGGGGCGATTTAATGAATTACGAAGATATGTTAAACGGTGTCAACGGTGCCGATTACGTTTTGCATGTCGGTGGAAAAGTGTCGCCGCAATGCGATGCATATCCTAACGAAACACGCACCGTCAATGTTACAGCTGTTCAACATTTGGTAAAAGCTATCAAAGCACAACCCGATCCTGACAAAGTAGCATTTGTTTATATCGGTTCGGTGGCTCAAACAGGATTCCGTCCGGTTCCCTATCATTTTGGACGAACAGGCGATCCGTTAAATCCAAGTATCTACGACCACTACGCTCTTTCAAAATGTATGGCAGAACGCATCGTTGTTGAATCGGGATTGAAAAAATGGGTGTGCCTACGCCAAACGGGTATGCTTTACACCGAAATCATCCTCAAAAGTTCCGATCCTATCACCTTCCACGTGCCTTTAGACGGTGTCCAAGAATGGGCAACAACTGAAGATTCGGGTCGTTTGTTAGCCAACGTATGCGAAGACTTTATCCCTGAGGAATTTTGGAATCGTTTTTACAACATCAGTAGCGGTCCTGATTATAGACTGACCTTCTACGATTTTGAAACCAAATTGTTGAAATTGCTCTCTTGCCCACCACCGGAAAAAATCTTCGACTTAAAATGGTTCGCTATCCGCAACTTCCATAGCTATTGGTTTACCGATGGCGATGAGTTGGAAAAATATACACACTTCCGCGCCAACATTCCGTTAGAAGAATATTTTGAAAAGATGCGGGGACAAATTCCATGGTTCTTTGCTTTTGCCAAAATTGTTCCGGCTTTTGTTATTCGTTTTA
>JAQUSR010000133.1 GCA_028710155.1 Bacteroidales bacterium
CACCAGATGAAACGTATTTCCTCCGCCAACAGCGATGGCTTCGGCTTGTTCTACGGCTTCCACCGGATTTTTGGCATGATGGATGGAGGTTAACTCATAACCCAATGTTTTGAAAACGCCTGCCACTTTGGCTTCGTAAGTATCATACGATGCTTCCAATCCGTTTGGACTTAAAGATACGCCCGCGTAAGGCACAAATAAAATTTTCTTGGCTGTAGTGCTTTTCATAAAACTTTTGATGTACTCTTTGCACCATCCCAAGTAGGCTTCTCCGGCCATGGTTGAATTACTGATTAATAATAATTTCATATTCCATATTTTTTAAATGTTAATATTCTATTAATGAATTCGATATATATGCGGATAATTGTTTTGTAACATTTTTTTCGATTTTTCAATCATTAGTCTTTCTATAGCATTGTTTTCATAGTTGCCAAAGATCTTTCCGTTAGGTAAAATGAGCATTTTGAAGACCGATTTTCGCGGCATACTTCCTTTAACAGGTGTGTTGATCCATTTCACCGCTCTACTTTGATGCTTTTCGCTTTCTATAAGATATCCAAAATATTGAGACATGATTTTTTCCAATTCTTTTTGTTAATAATGAAAACTGCTTCCATCCAAAAATTCTCTTAAAATGGATGTTGGAGGAATTTCATCGGGAGGTATAGACTGAAATAACGACAGAATTTTTAATAACCTTTGTGCCGTACCAAATTCTACATCCTTTTCTGAAACCTCCATCAATAAAGGCTCGGCATATCTTTTCAAAACGCCCAATTCATAAATCATGGCAGAGTTAAACATCGCATCGGCATTTTCTTGATAGGGAAAAATATTTTGGTCTTCTCCTCTACGAACACTATTCCATCGTTGAAGTGTCTCTAATGCCGAATATTTTCGATAGCGATAATCACGTACAATTCTTCGGATGAGGCGATTATCTGTAGTTGAAATATAATCTAAACGATCAATGGTGATTTGTGTTAATGCCGATATGAATATTAAATAGGTCAACTCGTGTGGCACAGTTTCCAAAAGCTTTGGATTTAATCCATGAATGCCTTCAATTATCACTACATCATTGCTATTCAATTGAATAGAATCTCCTTGATAAATTCTCTTGCCTGAAATAAAGTCAAATCGCGGAAAAGAAACCGTTTTTCCTTCGTTTAATTCATTCAAATGTTGATTAAACAACGCCACATCTATTGCTTCAATGCATTCAAAATCAAAATTCCCCTCTTTGTCTTTCGGTGTATGTTCGCGATCCACAAAATAGTTGTCCAAAGAGATGGGATATGAATGAATGCCATTGGTTGCCAACTGAATAGATAATCGTTTACTAAATGTAGTTTTGCCGGACGAAGACGGACCTGCTATTAATACAAATCTTGATTTTTTGTTAACAATATCTTCCGCAATTTTGGCGATTTTCTTTTCTTGGAGAGCTTCACATACTTTGATCAAAAAGCTGGCTTTATTGTTTTCAACATGGGTATTTAATTGAGGAATATTTTTGGCATTCATTAATTTACCCCACGATTTATGCTCCAAAAAAATATTGAATAATTTGGGACTATCTATTTTTTTTGCAATTTTTTCCGGATTATTTTTGTCGGGCAAACGCAACATGATGCCGCCGTTATAAAAATCTAAGGAAAACAAATGAATATAGCCCGTAGAAGGAACTAAATCGCTTTGAAAAAAATTAATCTCATTATCTAATTGATAGGTTGGAATATATGTATTTTGATATCGCGTAAATAATTGTGCTTTATCAAATAATCCGTTTTGTTCAAAAATTTTGATGGCTTCGTCTCTCAAAATTTCGTTTTTGACAAAAGGTACATCGGAATCGATAATAGTTTGCATCCGATGTTCGATAATACCGACCACTTTTTTGGATATGGTTTCCGGTAAGTTTTTCAAAATGAAATAATAACCATTAGGAACACCGTGTGTCAAACTGAGTTCTGCCTCCGGATAGCAATCTTTGACAGCTTTATATAATATAAAAGTGAGTGCTTGAAAATAAAAACGTCTTCCATTGTTATCGGTAAAGTCAAAAAATTGTACTATTGAATGATTGTTTAACCTTGATTGCAACGGAAAAATATGATGATTGACATAAGCTCCTAATAATGGATATTTCGATTCAATATTTTGGTCTCGAATGATCTCTTCCAACGAAATACCGTAAGGATATTTTTTGAAAGCCCCATTGTTTTTACAAGATATTTCTATGAGATTCATAAACTTTATAATTTATTGTAGTAAACCGTTTTCTAATTAATCACAATGACCAAATATGAATTTTATTTCAGGAATATTTTTCTATAAAATAATGATAATCAATTATAAAGAAAAATATTCATAGGATGATGAAATGACTCAAAAAAATGATAAAATGTAAATATTGTTGCTTGTCAGCTTCATTCTTGTTGTTGCGATTGCATCAACGTTAAACGAGTAATGATTTCTGCATACAATTCTTCCATTTTTTCGGGGCGTTGGGCATAATATTCAAAAACTTGATCAAATTCTTGTTGATTGGTTTGGTGTTCATTCCATAAAGATTGATAATACACGTGAGCCAAAGAATCTCTCTCTTGGATATTTGAAATTGTTTCTAACTTTGCTTCAATTAATTGAACTTCAGTAAAAACTTCAATAATTTTTTCTCTATTCCAAGGCAACGATTCAGTTTTTGAACGACAATTGGTGAAACAAAAAGTTGTCAAAAACAGAAGAATAAAGATCAAGCGTTGTAGTTGCATTAATTACCCATTTCCGATAAAAACATAATTCTGACCAATCGCACCTCATCTTCGGTGATTTCATCATCGCAAAGTGCATCGCATGCGTCTTCCAAAGAGTCGGTTTCGGCATTATTGAAATATTCGTAAATTTCTTCAATATGAAATTCGTCAATCTCTTCATCTACAATATATCTCAAATCTAAATGTAGTCCTGATGCTACAATCGTTTCAATTTCGGTAAGCAATCCATCCATGGTTAAATTTTTGGCAAGAGCAATATCTTCCAAACTTTTTTTGGCATCAATTAAATGGATGATAGAAACTTTTATCACCGATTTATTGACAATGGATTTCATGACCATATCGTTGGGACGGATAATCTCGTTTTCTTCAACGTAGGCTTTAATAAGATCGAGGAAAGGTTGTCCGAATTTTTGTGCTTTTCCCGCTCCGACACCGGTGATTTTTTGCAATTCGTCCATCGTAATCGGGTATTGAATCGACATATCCTCTAACGATGGGTCTTGGAAAATAACAAAAGGTGCTTTGTTCTCTTTACGTGAGATGGTTTTGCGTAAATCTTTTAATAACGCAAACAATTGTGTATCGGCAACAGATGTTTTTCCACCGGCACCATCTTGTTCCATTAAATCATCATCCTCATCTTCATCGCTAGTCATCTCTTTATCACGAATCAACATCACCGATTTCGGTTTTTTCAAAAAGGCTTTTCCTCTTTTAGTCAATTTCAAAATTCCGTAATTCTCAACATCTTTGGAGATGAAATCGCCAATAATGGCTTGACGAATAATGGAGCTCCAAAATTTTTCATCATAATCAGAACCTTCGCCAAAAATATCTAATTTGTGGTGTTTAACATCTTTGATGCTTGCCGGCGCACGTCCAATTAAAATGTTGATAATATGAGGCTCTTTAAATTGTTGCTTGACAGTATCTATAGTCCTTAATACCAATTCGATATGATCTTTTCCTTCAAATTTTTGTTTAGGATAAAGACAATTATCGCAAGATCCGCAATTTTCTTTTTCGGAATTTTCTCCAAAATAATGCAGCAACAATTTATGCCGACACATTGAGCTTTCGGCATAAGCCACTGTCTCTTCCAATAATTGCTCGTTAATTTCTTTTTCTGCTATAGGTTTGCCTTTGAGAAATTTTTTGAGTTTCAAAATGTCATCATAGCTATAAAAACAGATGCAATTGCCTTCTCCGTCATCGCGTCCGGCCCGTCCGGTCTCTTGATAATAACCTTCTAAGCTTTTGGGAATATCGTGGTGAATGACGTAACGAACATCCGGCTTATCAATTCCCATTCCGAAAGCAATGGTGGCAACTATAACATCCACCTCTTCCATCAAAAATTTATCTTGATTTTTTCGTCGTGTTTCTGCATCCAAACCGGCATGATAAGGAAGTGCTTTGATACCGTTGGCAACTAATGTTTCAGCAACTTCTTCTACTTTTCGGCGACTCGTACAATATATGATGCCCGATTTTCCGGGATTATTGCGAATGAATTTGAAAATATCATTCATCACATCCTTTGTTTTCGGACGAACTTCGTAGTATAAATTGGGACGATCAAAAGAGGCTTTAAAAACAGTAGCATCGGCAATATCCAAATTCTTTTGAATGTCGTTTTGCACTTTGAGCGTTGCTGTGGCAGTAAGAGCTATGATAGGAACTTTTTGCCCGATATTTTTGATGATATTTCTGATATTCCGATATTCAGGTCTGAAATCATGTCCCCATTCCGAAATACAATGTACTTCATCAATGGCAAAAAACGACAATTTGATCGTTTTTAAAAATTGAACATTTTCCTCTTTAATGAGCGATTCGGGAGCAACATAAAGCATTTTCGTTTTTCCGGATACCAAATCATCTTTCACATCTTGAATCTCTTGTTTCGACAATTGTGAATTTAAAAAATGAGCAATGCCTTCTTCGGTTCCAAAATTTCGAATCATATCTACTTGATTCTTCATCAAAGCAATTAATGGAGATACCACAATGGCAGTTCCTTCCATTAACATGGCAGGAAGTTGATAGCAAAGTGATTTTCCTCCGCCTGTAGGCATGATGACAAAGGTATCATTTCCTGCTAACAGATTCTTGATAATTGCCTCTTGATCTCCTTTGAAACTATTAAATCCGAAAAAATTTTTTAAAATATCTTTCAAATCATGTTCTTGATAATTAGTCATATATAAACATATTACACGATTCAACCTTTCATTAAAACGGGTTATTTTGCAACCCTTTGGAATGAGTGCAAATTTATATAAAAACATTTAACATTGAAAAAAAACAAAAAAAATATTATTCATTGAAAAAAATGGTCTCATATTTCAAAATTTGTACCTTTGCAGCCGAAAAATTCTTCGGGGCAGGGTGCAAGTCCCTACCGGCGGTAAGAGTCCGCGAACCTTGTAAAAGGCTGATTTGGTGCAATTCCAAAACCGACGGTTAAAGTCCGGATGATAGAAGTGTTTTTTGTTCGTTATCGAAAACGATCAATTTTAATGATTTAATAATAGCCCCGAATTATTGTTTGGGGCTTTTTTTATGCTTATAAAACCCCTTTTGATGATGACTGTTTTGAATGTATTGTATTAAATTATATTGAAATGAAAATCAAAATTTGGAATTGTAACAAAAAATGGTTGTTGTTGTTTGGAGTGCTTGCTTGCACGATGACCTCTATTTTTGCACAAGTAACTACTTCTGCTCTTTCCGGAACTATTATGGTTGATAACGAATCTTTGGAAGGTGCTACTATTAAAATCACGCACAACGCTTCTGAAACCTATTGGGGAACCATTTCTAATCACCAAGGACGTTTTAATATTCAAGGATTACGTTCGGGAGGTCCATACACCGTTGAAATATCTTATATGGGTTTTCAACCGCAAACATTTACCAATATTATGATTCCGCTTGGCGAAGTCTATGTTTTAAATGTTTCCATGAAAGAAGATACAAAATCATTAGCAACTTTTGTCGTCACTGATACCAAAACAGCCACTATTGAAAAAGCAGGGGCTTCCATGAATATTAAAGCTGATGAAATAGCAACACTGCCCACGATTCATCGAAGCGTGGAAGATCTCATCAGATTGTCGCCACAATCCGG
>JAQUSR010000134.1 GCA_028710155.1 Bacteroidales bacterium
CATAGACAGCAGTAGAAACCCCCGCCGCCATCATCATCAGAGCGATGAAAGCGAAAAGGTGTCTCATTTTCCGCATCGGCAAAGGTTTGCTTTGCGGCGTTCGTCCGAATCCCCCGGAGGGACTCAAGGACGTTGAATGGTCAAAATTTTCCATAATTCAACTTTTTTAGTTTAACATACATTATTTTATTAAAATTTTAAAAATTTATATACCTTTATATTATATATAGACAAGGATTGACTTAGATGACACTTAACATATTTTAAGATTAAAAAAAGATAACAGACGAAAGGGACTATTTTCACCGTTCATCATTAGCGTATAGGCAAAAACATAGTTTACCCTACTCGAGTTGATGAACACGGGAACCTTATTTCGATGGATACAATTGATTATCAACATCTTAAAATATTTATATTTAGGTTCTGAAATAATTCGTAAAATTAGAATGTTTTTTTTTAATTACCAAATATTTTTGAAAAAAAAACTAATGTTTTCAACAAGTTATTAACAACGCGTGTTCAAAAGCATCAAATATCATTCATTACGAATAAGTTATAAAATTTTCAAAGGTTCATTTTTCATCTTCGGTTGAGGCGTTCACGCGGTGGCTGCGGTTTTCAAAATCGCAACTTTTCCCACCCAAAGACAATCCCTGAAAAAAGATGAACAAAAAGAAAAAAAGACTACTTTTGCACCTTGAAGAAAAAAAAAATAATATTAATTTAAAATATTGATTCATAATGAATAAAAACTATCGACTTTGGAATAACATCATTGGATGGATGGTGTTTGCCCTAGCCACGATCACCTATTTTGCCTCCATGCAACAGACGGTCAGTTGGTGGGATTGCGGCGAGTACATTTCAACGACCTATAAATTGGAAGTATCGCATCCGCCGGGGGCACCTACATTTCAAATTTTGGGACGCCTATTTAGTTTGGCGGCATTGGGAGATGTTACCAAAGTTGCCATGATGATCAATGCCATGTCGGCCTTATGCAGTAGTTTCACCATTTTGTTTTTATTTTGGTCGTTGACGATATTAGCCAAGAAAGTAGTTACCAAAAAACGCGAGATGCAACGGGGCGATCTGTTGGCCGTTTTCGGTACCGGCATTGTAGGCGCCTTAGCCTATACCTTTACCGATACCTTTTGGTTTTCTGCGGTAGAAGGTGAGGTTTATGCCATGTCGTCGTTGTGTACGGCAATAGTTTTTTGGATGATTTTGCGATGGGACGAAGAGGCAGACCAACCCTACGCCCTTCGTTGGATCATTTTGATTGCCTATATTGTCGGGCTGTCCATTGGTGTTCATTTGCTCAATTTGCTGACTATCCCCGCTTTAGCCTACGTCATATATTACAAAAAATACAAAACCGTTTCATGGAAAGGCTTGATATTCACCGGAATTATCTCCGTAGTATTATTAGCCCTGATTTTATTCATACTTATCCCGTGGACGGTAGAGCTTGCCGGACGTTTTGAACTTTTCTTTGTCAATTCGATCGGCTTACCTTTTAATTCAGGATTGATCATCTATTTTGTATTGCTTTTTGGAATCATCGGATGGGCTATTTGGTTCACACAAAAGCGTCGTCATTCGTTGGCCAACACCATTATACTATGTTTGACCTTTTTGTTGATAGGCTATTCCTCATTTTTCACGATAGCCATACGTGCCAATACCAATACCCCGATCAACATGAACGCGCCAAGCGATGCGTTGAGTTTTCTATCCTATTTAAATAGAGATCAATATGGTTCCAAACCGATTGTTTACGGCAACTATTACAGCAGTCCGTCAGCCGGCTACGAAGAGGGTTCGCCCAACTACATTAAAGATACGCTTCATCAAAAATATACGGTCAGCGGCCACGGCAATCCCAAGGAAAAATTCATTTCAGGTTCTGAAACGATATTTCCGAGAATGTATAGCAACAACACGGCACAATATCCCTACCATCAACCGGAATATGAACGCTGGGGCGAAGTGAAAGGCACCCGAATCAACTATAACGACCCCTATTCCGGTGAACGAAAAAGCTATATCAAACCCACTTTTGGAGAAAATCTGCATTATTTCTTTACCTACCAATGCGGACACATGTATTGGCGTTATTTGATGTGGAATTTCAGCGGTCGTCAAAACGACGAACAAGGACACGGCTATGCTGACAGCGGCAATTGGATCACGGGATTTGATTTTTTGGATCAAGGAAAAGTCGGCACACAAGAGAACCTTCCCCCCTCGATGCAAAGCGAAGCCCATAATGTATATTATATGTTACCCTTCTTGTTGGGTTTGGCGGGTTTTTTCTTTTACATGAAAAAAGATCGCCGCAACTCGTGGGTGGTTTTTCTGTTATTTTTTATGACTGGTTTGGCTATCACCCTCTATCTGAACGATGCACCGCGTCAACCGCGTGAACGAGATTATGCCTACGCCGGTTCGTTTTATGCGTTTTCAATATGGATAGGAATGGGCGTTTTAGCCCTCTACTATGGCATCAAAAAAGTTCTGCCGCCCCAAGTCGGAGCCATAGCTGCAACCCTGATAGGTTTGCTCATTCCCTCGCTTCTTTTGGCACAAAACTGGGACGACCACGATCGCTCCGATAATTTTGCAGCCCATGATAACGGAGCCGACTATTTAAATTCATGTCCCCCAAACGCCATTCTTTATACCAACGGCGATAACGACACCTATTCTTTATGGTATGCCCAAGAGGTGGAAGGCATTAGAACCGATGTTCGCGTCATCAATTGGGGCTTGAGCGGCGGTGCTTGGTATTGCCATCAACAGCTGCGAAAAATCAATAATTCTGAAAAGCTGCCGTTGACCTTGGGTTACGACGATTATCAAAAAGGGGTGAACGACCAAGTGATTATTTTGTCACAAAATAACATTAAAGAGATCTCTGTCAAAGAGGCTATTCCGTTTATAAAAAACAGAAATAATTGGCGGGTAACACGGTCGGGCGAAAAAATTGCATGGCTTCCCTCCTCCACTATGTATATTCCCGTTGACAGCGCCACAGTCGTTCAATCCGGTTTAATCACACCCGCCGAGGCTCAACGTTTACAAAAACGCATCACATTCACCAAGAGTAATTCTTATATGTTTAAAAATGAGCTGCTTTTCTTGGATTTGTTAGCCACCAACAATTGGGAACGCCCCATCTGTTTTACCAGCCCTTTTACGGTCAAAAGTCTTATTCCCAATATAGAACAATATTGTCATCAAACAGGTTTGGTGTATCAATTTTTGCCTTTGGTCTCTCCTACCTTTCAAAAAAATTGGAATTGCGGCATTCGCATCGATTCGTCTTATTCCTTTTTCTTGAATGAATTTAAAAACGGAAATATCACAGGCAAAGACGTTTATGTCGATTATACCACAGTTCTCAACTATTCGAGTCACCTTCGGAGCATGCAAATTTTAGCCCAAGCCCACACCATGGTAGGCGATTCGACTCGAGCCATAGAGATCATGGATTTTTGGCAAACGCAGTTCCCGCGCCAAAAATTTCCGTTTACAGGCTATACGGTTTTATGCAGCGAAATCTATTTTAAAGCCGGAGCCGAAGAAAAAGGAGCAACATTTATGAATCAATGTTGGAAAGATTTAACAGACGAGTTGAATTATATGACATCGCAATCGGAAATCATTCGCACCGCTTATAGCTCGAAGATCCAAGAAAATCTGTCACTCATTTCTTTGTTACAACGTGTAGCTACCACCTATCATCAAGAAACGCTGCAACAAGAAATAGAAACATATATGCAAGATTATCAACAAAATAATCCAAATATTCTTCAATAAAAATCACAATATCAGACATGATTTTGATAGTGTTCAACTATCAAAATCATGTTTTTTTTCATCTTTTTCAATCATTGATGCATGTTACAACCCGACGAAGATCAACGTTTTCTTGATAAATTCAATCGATTTTTTCGCAAAGCCGTCAACGACTACGGTTTGATAGCACGCGGCACCACGGTTTTAGTAGCCCTTTCGGGCGGAAAAGATTCTTTGGCATTGTTAGAACAGATGGCGAATCCCCGTTATCGCAAACAGAAAAACATTTCCGTTTTTGCAGCCCATATTCGAATGCAAAACATCAGCTATGACGTTGATTTAGAATATTTACAACAATTATGTGACGGGTTAAATGTTCCGTTAATCGTTCGCGAAACCACTTTCGATCCTTCGAGCGATCGCCGCAAATCGCCCTGCTTTTTGTGTTCGTGGAATCGCCGTAAAACTTTGTTTGATATAGCCAAAGAGCATGATTGTCATTGCATTGCATTGGGTCATCATTTAGATGATATGTTGGAAACACTGTTGATGAACATGACTTTTCAAGGTAGTTTTTCCACCATGCCGCCTTTGCTGAAAATGGAAAAATTCGAGATGAATATCATACGTCCCCTATCGTTGCTGACCGAAAACGACATGAAACGCTATGCCGACATTCGACAATTTCGTCCGATGCACAAACGCTGTCCTTATGAAAAGGAGAGTTTTCGTAGCGACATCAAAAACATCATCGACCATTTATCGACACTGAATCCGAAAGCCCGCACTTCGTTGCTGGCTTCAATGACGAATATTAAAACCGACTATTTACCTTCGCCCATTCCCGAAAATCATTTACCAATTAATTAATAATGAAAATATTAGAACACGCACCCATTGTCATGACTTTAGATGCAGGCGGTACCAATTTTGTTTTTTCCGCTTTACAAAACAACACGGCTGTTATCGATCCCGTCACCATTTTAGTCAAAGATTTCACCGACGATTTAAACAAAATGTTGTCAGTCATTTTGCAAGGTTTTGAAGAGATCGCGCGACAACTAAAGGTGGCACCGTCAGCCATCAGCTTTGCATTTCCCGGACCGGCAGATTATCCTAACGGCATCATCGGCGATTTGCAAAACCTTCCTGCTTTTCGCGGTGGTGTAGCCTTAGGAAAAATGTTGGAAAACCATTTTCATATACCGACATTTATTAACAACGACGGCGATTTATTCGTCTATGGAGAAGCCGCATCCGGACTTTTACCGTACATCAATCACTTGCTGGAACAAAGCGGCTCGGTGAAACGGTTTCACAATCTTTTCGGTGTTACGTTAGGAACCGGTTTCGGTGGCGGCATCTATTATAACGGACAGCTTTTTATGGGCGACAATTCGGCAGCCGGAGAGATCAATCGTATGGAAAATCCGTTTTATCCCAACGAATCGCTCGAAGAGAGTTTGTGTATAAGAGCTTTACGGCGTAGTTATTCTCGGGCATCAGCCATTCCTTTTGAGCAGACGCCGGAACCAAAAATCATTGCAGCCATCGCCGAAGGAAAAGCCGAAGGAAACCGACAAGCCGCGCTCACTGCTTTTGACGAATTTGCCGATGCCCTTGCCTTGGCTTTAGTGAATGCAGCCAGCTTGGTGGACGGATTGGTGGTCATCGGCGGCGGTTTATCCAAATCGGCGCATCTTTTTCTACAACGCACTGTCAACCAGATGCGTCAGCCATATAACACCTTTCTTGGCGGCACCATTTCGCGTATGGAAGTGGAGGTGTTTAATTTAGAAAATCCTTCCGAATTACAAGAATTTATTAAAGGGGCATCACAAAAAGTGAAAGTTCCTTTCTCTGACGAATATGTGGACTATGATCAACAAAAACGGATCGGCATCGGTGTTGAACGCAACGAAACATCGCAATCCATCTCGATCGGAGCTTATCAATTGGCACTGCAACAACTGCAATAACCCTTTGAAGTTTTGTAATCTGACATAAAAAAAACGGGAACATGATTCCCGTTTTTTTATGCGTATTTTGGAAAAACGATGACTATTTG